>JAXHSZ010000147.1:0-17165 GCA_034190725.1 Thermodesulfobacteriota bacterium | reverse complement strand
CTTGCAAGTACGGCTTCTTCTTGCTGTCTGATCTTATCTGCGGGGGCGATTGTAATTACATTTCTTATTCTTGTCATTCCAAGATTGTTGGTAGCAAGTATTACATCAAGAGCCTGATCCCATGGAACATCAACCATTCGCACTGTCACCTTGCCTTGGACACCCTCTCCGGCAACTATATTCAGGTTACTCACCTCCGCTATCAATCGAAAGAGATTCTTTATGTCAGCATCTTTAAAATCCATTGATATCTTCTTGCCTGTGTATAACTCCCTATCCTTTTTTTCTTCTAGTTCAACCTTGCGCTCTAATTCTTTTGCCCTTTCAGCTTTAGCTACTTTTTCTCTCTTTGGTTTCTTCACATCAGGAGTCGGCATACTCTCATGAGGAGTCTCTTTTGACAACACTTCAAATGGTTTTTCAAACTCAACATAAGTTCTATTCTTCTCCTGAAAAACATGATATGGAACCATTGTCTTTAACTCTACATCGACATGAACGACCTTCCTCCCAGAAACGATTGTCCCATAAGGCTTTATGAGTTTTACAATATTGTCTGTTTCTTTGAATCTAAAACCTTCCTCTAATTCTTTTGTAATATCCATATTAGCCAATTCCAGAACCAATTTGTCCTCAGATACCCTGGAGACATTACATTGAGCCTCTCGGGATGTGGATATTACAATCTGTGATTTTCCCATTATTTGTCTGAAATCAACGTCTTCAACCATCCCGGTCTCATCGGATGAAGATGCTTCTGCTCGAACGAATCTATTTACATAGACCACAAGTTTTTCAGCGTCTTTGATGACCTCATAGTCAACAATCCGATCCAGACCGATTTCTATTCTTGCAACTTTCCCCGCTTCATTATCATACTGTCTGCTTTCTATTTTATTTATCGTCCCATTGTTGACTTCGATGACTTCCTCTTGTTTTTCAAAAACGGCATCATGTATATCAAGAACTATCTTGGCATTGTCGTCAGGTCTGAATACTGTATATGTCATAGGATTTGCTGCCTGCACAGTAAGTCTTGTCCTATCAGCCTCATCTGAGACCTGAAGATCTTGGATAATATTTGCTTTCTTTTCTTCAATGGAATCAGACCCTGATTTCACTTGGATGCTCTTTGGAGAGCAAGCAAAGACAAAAAAGAAAGATACTGTTAAGAAGAGAAGTAGGAACATTCTCTGTTGATTACTATCTCGGGTAGTCAATTTCATTGTATTTCTCCTTCTTCCTCAAGATGGAGTTTGAGAGAAGTTTTCCTGCTGGTCATTTTACCAAAATAATCACGGTATTTTTCTCTTACTACTACACGATCGTTCAGAATCTGTATAACCCTTCCATTATTTCGTCCTATACGAGTTCCCCTTTTTAAAATATACCCGTTTGATATGGGATCCTCTACCATTGCTGTATTCATGTGGTCGCTTTCCCCCCATATAATTCCAACAACCTTTAATTGACTTAACTGATATCTTTCAAGAGGGGTGCGCCCCTTTACATTTTCTTCCTTCTTTCCCTGTGTAGTCGCAAGTATAAACGGCCTGAACGGATCCCTCTTCCCTTGAGGATTATAGACATAAAGAGGCTTGTCTCTTCTTTCCTCTTTTTCGTCTGTAGAGATTCTCTTCTTCGTTTTAATGGGCTTTTTTTCTGTAATTTTTCCCCGGAGTGGAACTGGAGATTCGGGTTTTTTCTCACAGCCTATGAAACTTAATATGCCATATGAAAAGATCACTGCAGCCGAAAGTATTGAGAGAAGAGATCGAAAGTTTTTACTTCTTTTTCTTTTTCTTTTTTGCTGGCTCACCATTCTCTTTTCTTTCAATAAACTTAAATGTTGTTGCCAGACATGAGGTAGTCAGTAGAATCTCGTTATCGGACACTTTCGGACTTCCCATGTCCAGGTTTGTAACATTCACAATACGAGGGAGTTTACTCACTTTATCGAAAAAAATAGCAACCTTATGAAAACTCCCTGACACTTTTATATCTATTGGAATTTCTGCATAAAAATCTTTTGCAACTTCTCCTTTTGGCTTGAAAAGTAAAAACTCGAGTCCTGCTTCCTTGCCCAATCTGGAAATATTGGACAAAAGGCTCGGAATTTCTTTTTTATCCGGAAGCTGAATCAAAGCCCTGGTAAAATCTTCATTCAATTGTGCCACTTCCTTTTTATATCTATCGAGTTTTTTTGCAGTATTCTGTTTTTTCCTCAAATCCAATTGCAACCGCTCCAGCTTGTCTTGCAACTGGCTTTTTTCTTGTTGTTTGGATGTATAAAAAGGAAAGTAATACCCTGCAGATATAACCGCTATTATAGCTATAAGGATCAGTATCTTTTTTAAAGGAGATAACTTTACTATATCATCCAGTGTCATAGCCACTTTAAATCCTCATTCTTTCCTCGGAAACACCGCATTGCATGTAATGTCGAACTTCTCTAATTTCAAATTTCCTTGAATGTGCTGAAGTGATTGAATCAACTCAACATTCGAAAAATATTCTGATCTTTCCAGGCTCCCCATGAAGCTTGCAATGGTCTCATTGTCGAGAGCTATCCCCTGAATTTTCAGTTTAAGACTGTTCTCTTCAAATGAACTGATCCATAGTTTGCCGGGTACATTATCACTGAGTTCATCCAGCATATGAACCGGACCAGTCTTTTTGACACTCAACATCTTAATTACATCAATCTTCTTCTCCAATTCCTTCTTTTTCTTCTCATATTTTTTGATGTCGCCTACTATCTTGGTCAGGCGTTTGATTTCTTTCTCGGTATTATTGATTTCAGCCTCTAGATAGTTGACTTGGCCATTGAGTCTGATATGAACAAAAGCAATGATTATAACTACAAGTACAACAGAGAGAACCGCAATAGATATTAACTGTCTTGCTCTTTCTTTTTTTCTCTCTTCTCTTACAGGTAATAAGTTTATTCTTATCATTTGTCTCCAACCCGTCTTAAAGCCAATCCCAGACCAACAGCCATAAGAGGAGCAATATGCTCAAGATATTCAGGATCAAAATTGTTATCTTCGAAATCGATATTTATAAATGGATTTACTACTTCCACTGGGATGTCCGATACCCTCTTTCGTATAATCTTTCGAAATTTTTCACTCTTTGAGCATCCTCCGCTGAGATATATCTTGTGAATCTGCTCATCTGCAAAGGTTGCCCAAAAAAAGTCGAGAGATCGTTGAATCTCAATTGCCAAAGAAAGAGAGACTTCTTTTACTATCTCATCCAACTCACTGTGATCAAGGCCATCGATTTGCTCACCTGCCTTCAGGGCTTCAGCTTCTTCGTAACTCACATCCTTTCTCTCTTGGATCTCAGTCGTAATTCTATTGCCTCCAATGGAAACATTTCGAGTGAAGAGAGAAACACCATTTTTCAGAACATTCATATTTAAAATACTGGCACCCACATCAATAAGAGCTATTACTTTATCTTCTTCATATGGATAATTCACTTCGAACATGTTCATTAATGCAAAAGAGTCGATGTCCATAACAACGGGATTCAAACCGGCATTCCCTATTACTTCAGTGTAATCTGCGATCATGTCCTGCTTGGCGGCTGCCAACAATACATTCATCTGATCTTTATTTTCAGGATTTTCTCCCAACTCTTCGAAGTCGATATTCACATCATCGATTTCAAAAGGTATGTATTGCTCGGCCTCCCATTGAATAGATTCTTCAAGTTCTTCCGTACTCATAGCCGGTAATGATATATTTTTAATTATTACCGAATGCCCGGATATTGAAGTGGCCACGTTCTTCGTTTTCACTGTAAGATTCGAGACCAAATTCCTTATAATATCGGTGACAGCATCCGGTTCCTTTAGTGCCCCATCAACAATAGTCCCTGGAGGCAAAAAACCGACCCCGACATTTTTTAGCTGATATCCCTTCTTTTTTGTCGCTTGAAGTTCAACTAACTTTACGGAACTGGAACCGATATCCAAGCCAATTAGATCCTTTTTTGGAAAGAGAAGTGCTTTCATTGATGTATTAATCCTAATAAGTTAACCAATGGCCATCCTTACATGGCTATTTCTTACAATCTCAAATCAGATTCTGCCCGTCAAAATACCCAAGTTATTCCTGCAATAAAAAATCTTATGCTTTGAAAAATATCTCATTTCTGGTCGGATTATAACTCAGATTTTAGATCTCAAAAGCATATTTAGAGTTCGTATTGACATTATAAACCGATTATATAAGCATATGTCATGGATTAGGACTATCATTGCTGCCTGACTCGAGAGACCATCTCTTCTCACTTGATATTATTGAATGCACATACCAACACAGAGCATTTATGATCCATTCAAATGATTGAGGCTTTGTTCCGACAGTTGGGAAATGTTGTGTAGCAATCTTCGTGCCAAAAAACAGTATAACCTTTAATATCAAGAGATGCTAACAGAACTCAAAAATCATGTCAACACTTAAGTTACAAGAGAAAACGAGTACTTTTGTCTCGACAATGATAATCTTGACAAATTGACTAAGATAAATCCATGCTATGGCACTCCTCTCTTTTTAGGAGAATAGATAATTCTATGCAATAATTTCTAACTTGTACCCATTCAGGAATGAAATATTTTCTATAAGGTCATGGAAGATGAAAATTTTAACCCAGCAATACATTGGGTATATGGGGGCACATAACAATATTCCTTACATCTGATTCTACCTCAGAGATTGGGGAAAATAGCCATTTATGGATGATCACTAATGAAACAGCCTGAAGTTCCTTTCATAGTCTGAAATTTTAAGAAAAGAAAAACTGCCTTCGTCATTCCAGCGAAAGCCAAGATTCAATTCTTGTAAAAATGTTCCAAGATCCGGATATCAGATCAAGCCCTGCAAAACGAGAGAATTTTAAACTTTCAAGTTTCTGAATTCAATGGAATGAAAACAGATAGTTTTTTCAAGTTTAAGGGATGTTATAATTTCAACTTCAGGAATATATTGTGTATGAGATGAGAGTCTTTAAAAGAAACAACTGTAGTATATGGACATTCAGATTTATAGATTTGGGTCAGATTCGGTCGATCTAAAAAACGCAACACCGCAAGAATAATCGGACTTTTTTCAAGAATTTTGTTTTTGACGATCGAGTAAAGTTGGCTTGAAGATGAGAAAACGGATGTGATAATTTTTATGAATCATTAGACAATGAATGGCACACAGCTCGAATTTATTTATTATTCAAACCATTTTATTTACTTTTCGGATTTTCGAATTGGTAGATAATCTCATCTTCTTTCGCTAGACCAAGCTCCTGCCTGGCGATTTCTTCTACATACGTCTTATCTCTCTTTAATGAGTAAATCTCGTTTTTTAAATTCTGATTCTCTTCTCGTAACTTACCATTGAAAGTTACTATCTGACTTCTCTCTTTTGACAGACGATAAATACGAGTGATCCCACGTTGCCCAAAAGTTGTCAGGATGAGCATTACGAATACGAATAATAGGACAATAACAAAATATTTCCTATTCATCTAAATTCTCCAGAGCTTCATTCATACTTCCTGTTCTGTACCCTTCCATATCAAGTGTAACATAGGTAAATCCAGCTTCTTTGAATCTCCTTATTATAATACAACGCATCTTCTCATCATAGAATCTGCTAAACTCAGAGGAACCTACTTCTATCCTGGCTATTTCATTATGATATCTCACGCGTAATCCTTCAAAACCCAGTCCACGCAAGAAATCCTCACATTTCCCTACTCTCTCCAATACCTCATTGTTGATCTCCGTACCATAGGGTATTCTGGAAGACAAACATGCACATGAAGGCTTCTTCCATGTTGAAAGGTTTAATCTTTTACTTAGCTTTCTGATATCATCCTTTGTTAACTCAGATTCCATAAGCGGACTTCGCACTCCCATCTCCCTTGCAGCCTCAATTCCTGGTCTGAAATCCCCCTTATCATCATAGTTTGTCCCTTCCGCTACCCAATCTAATTGGAAATCCTTTGCTTTTTCTTTACAAATCTCAAACAATTCTTTTTTACAATAATAACATCTTCTCCGAGTATTTTGGTAAAAACCAGGTATCTCCAATTCATTCGTTGATACAATTAAGTGCTTGACTCCGATTTCTGATGTCAATTTTTTGGCGCATTGGAACTCATGATCCGGGTATGTGGGAGAAACTCCTGTTAAGGCCAACACCTTACCATCCAAAATATCATGAGCCACATTCAATAGGAAGGTGCTGTCCACTCCACCTGAAAAAGCGATCAAAACAGAGTTCATCTCTCTGATTCGGTCTTTTAATATCTCAAATTTTTCTTCTATTCTATTTACCATGTTCTGTCAACAAGAAATACCGACATTCATATCATAGCAATGTCATTTTCTAGGATAATACACTGGAATAAAAGGATATATCTCTGAATCAGTTTTCAGTAAAATCGAAACTCTAAACACTCAATCCTTAACAAATATTCATGATCATTCTGGACACAATGAAGAATGAAAATTTTTATTTTCGGCTCAGAGTATACTTTGACTCCCTGTAAATTCATAATTGTATCAGTAAGGACAATTCATGAATTGCCCTACTTGTATATTACCTAGTGCCCATCCATAAATGGTCTTTTTGCTCAATATCTGCGTTATGCTCGAAAAATAATCCTCGGAATATCAAACATATGCCTGTGGTTATTTTTCTCGCATGCCTTGATCTTGAACAAAAAACCTCATTTCTGGATGAGCACTACCTAGTGCCCATCCATAAAAGGCAATTTTACACAATCTCTATATTAAACTCAAATTTTGATACTCAGATTTTTGGAAAATTCCATCAATATTCTAATCATCCATCTTAATTTTTGTCAATAAAAATCTAATTTCATCAATACTTTAAGAACGTTTCTTCAAATTCTATTCATTGTATGTATGAAGATGCATCTTCTTCATAATAATTCATAGAAATCAGGTTTTAGCGAAGTTTTTCCTGAATAGTGTTTATCTAAAAATGATATTTTTGTAAGTGTTCACAAGTCCTGGTTTCAGGTGGCGAAAGCAGAAAGACGGAAAATGTACTCCTCAATCAGACATCATAATTTTTTAGACCTCAAGGTCTTCCCTATACACACAACTCAAAGTTATTACCATGTTCTTTCTTGAATCTGAAACCAGACACCTGAAACCTGCGAACCTCGAACCAGTGAACGGTTATAGATTTTTTTCAATATTAAGGAAGATGAAGATTTTAACAACATGAATATATTTGGTATTTTGAGTTCACATTGAACCGGAGTGTTTCATAAAGCACCATCTATTACTGGATATAGACAAAACAATATACGTTGTGAGAAAGACAATACTCACAACCTTGAATGCTCCTATAAAAAAGCATGTCTCTTGAATACCTAAAAGAGGGACAAATGCGGCACCTATAATGAGAGCACCAAGAAATGCACCCATATGGTCTAAACTGTCCACTATTCCCGCTACTCTTCCAGGTTCTCCTTTTCTTTCAATCATTATCTTACTGATCAGAGGAAATTGTGATCCGGTAAGTATCCCGACGATCACAATAAGAGAAATAAAAAGATATTCTGAAGGCATGCGAAGCCCTATATTCCACATTAAGAAAGGAAATATATCACGGATGATGTAAGGAAGGATAAAAGAATAAACTGCCAAGGAAATCTCAATGGCAGCGAGAATTCCTATCCACCGTGCCGATTCCTTTTGAATCATCCTATTCATTGCCCATCCTCCCAGGGCCAAGCCTATCATGAAGATTGCAATAATCAATCCAATCATTTGGTAGATATAACCGTATATATTTTGAAAAGCAAAGATAAGGATTATTTCCAAGGACATCCCTGCAAATCCTGTAGTCATAATGGCGAACAGACAATTGAACCTCAAATGAGTCTCCAACCTCTCCCCTTTGAATACCACATATACTGTCCTGATTACGACAAAGAAGACCAATAATAAAATACACATCCGGAGATTCATAGCACGCAATGATATAAATACATTGGTATTGTCCCTTTCACCGGAATATATATCCCAGAGTATCAAATTGTAATAATAAGTTATAGGTTTAAAGTCGGTATTTATGGAAAAAGAACTCCTCTCACTCAGAGATTGCCTGAGAAAACGAATTCTATCCTGAGGGAGTAATACTGCAAAGTGATACTTTGAAAAATAGTCTGATTCTATGTGACGTTGATTATATCTGTGGGAAAGGATCTCCACGTCAGAAGTGATGACACCAGGGGAGGAAGTGGCAAAGAAATAATGCTTCTCGCCAGGAGTTGCAAGGACAATTGGGAATATTTCCAAAAGGGAATGATATACGGATCCACTATAGTCACCTATTTCACGTCCAATATAATTTACCGTTGAGCTCACACCCGTAACGAATACCCCGTCTTTCTTCAATATCATCTTTGCCTCTTTAAAGAAGTCAACAGTATAGAATCGATTGAGCATTGCAGTTGATGGGTCTGGAAGGTTTACAATGATCATGTCGTATTTCTCCGGACTCTTCTTCACAAAATACCGCCCATCAGCGGAGAATATCTTTACCCTCTCATCTCCGAATGCACTCTTGTCCTCCGGAGGAAGATTTCTTTTTATAACTCGTATCAGTTGCGGGTCAAGCTCAACATAATGGAGCACAGAAATATGGTGTTTCAGCATTTCTTTGATTACGCCACCTGCTCCTCCCCCTATAAGGAGAACTTTATCAGGATGGGGATGCTCCGAAAGCACAAAATGTGCAAAGGTGGCTGACCTATATGCGTCGGGTGAAGAAGTTATGTATTGACCGTTTCCATAAAAGTTATATTGGCCGTTTCCATAACCAACAGTCAGATTTTGATATCTTGAATCGATAGATTCTAAAAGTTTCAATCCCCTGTGAAAGGCATTCCACCTCTTCTCCACACTGAAAGCCTCTATCTTCTCTATTTTCATGGAAAACAAAAGAACCATATATGCCACAAATAGACACAAAAAAAGGACAGTGAATGAGAATTTCATACCCTTTGACACAGAGAGCACACTGAGCACAAAACAATTGGCCAAAAGGGCAAGAGAGAGAATCATAATTATTTGAAACGTTTGAAAATAAGTAATGAGATAAAAGGTCAAAGCTACTCCGCCTATCATACTTCCTGCAGACTCGAATACATAAACCCAACCAATACCTGTGGCCTCCCTTCTTCCCTTCTTCAGAAAAGTTTTACAGGCAAAAGGAAAGGCAAAACCGATCACTGAACTGAATGGAAGAATGGAAATGAGAGAGCCATAAACAATATCACTGAAAGAAAGATACTCTCCAGGAGGAACTTCAAAAAACGTCCCAGTGATCCTTGCAAGGTAAATCTGAAAGGGGAGAAGGACGCACATTATTGCTTGGAGGATAAGAAAGAGCCTGAACGTATCATGGACTCTGCCGATGATCTTACTACCCAGGAAGGCTCCAAAGGTTATACCTGACAGCCAAACGGCAAATAGGATACCGAAACAGAGTTCATTTCCATAGAAGACAACGAGAAATTCGCGGATAAATAGTACCTGGGCCGAGATAGCATACACGCCAAGGAGTAAAAAGGAAATGACAAGGTGGAGTAAAAAGAGGCGACTCTTCATTTTTTAACCTGTGCGGTGAGTCAAGTTCACCGCTTGCCGACTTCGTGCCATGTTTGCTTCTTTATTAACTGTTGTCCATCAATAATCGAGATATTTTTTGCAAAGTCAAGGAAGACGAAGATTTTAATCACAGGAATACACTGGGTGTGTAGGGGCACATTGCATTGTGCCCTTACGACTGAATCCGACGCAGAAATTGCGGAAAAGATCATTTCTGGATGGGCATTAACTACAGGCTACTGAAAAGGGTTGAATGTGAAACTGGATTGCATGGTGTATATGCATATTCAGATGTTTCCAGGATTCTTTCTTATAAGAAGCAAAAAAAGCAAGCAGCCGGCGCTTACTGCAGCCTCACTTTACCCCACAGGTCGCATTTTTTCAGCCGGATCACTCAGAGCAAAATCCTCGCTTTCTTTGATCTGGACTCTCCTATACTTGTAATGAATATAGCAGGAGTGTCAAAAATCGGACACTTATTCTCGCAAATCCCACATCCTATACAGAGTTCTGGGTCCACGTGAGGAAGCTTGAACCGCTCAACACTTCCATCCCGAACCACGATCTCCTTCTCCTCAAACCAGATAGCCTTTGGGGAAGTGGGGCAGTGCTCTTCACAGACAATACAGCTGGTTTGGAATGCATATGGTAAACACCGACTCTTATTAATGAAAGCCAGACCTATCTTTGTTTTTTTCTTCTCCTCTTCAGTAAGCTCTTTGATAGCTCCTGTTGGACAGACCTGTCCGCACAGTGTACAAGAATACTCACAATATCCGAGTTTTGGGATGAGGAGGGGCGACCATATCCCTTCTATACCGGCTTCCATCAGAGAAGGGTGCAGACCGTTTGTAAGACAGACTTTCATACATTCTCCACATTTCACACACCTTTTTAAAAATTCTTCTTCCGAGAGAGCTCCTGGTGGCCTGATACGCTTTGGATTGGGGTTTTTGGGCATGAGATCCAGTTTGATGAGAGGGACTGCAACAAGCCCTCCCAGGGCAGAAACAACAATATGTCTCCTTGTAAGATCGATCTTTTTTTTCTGGCTTTTAAAAGGCCATTGGAATCGAAAATGTATTACATCTAAAGGGCATAAAGATTCACAGTTCCAACAGAAAAGGCATTCAGATTTTTTCCAGTGTCCATCTCCTCCAGGCGATGCTGCACCTTGACAGTGAGAAAGACATTTGCCGCAGGAATTACAATCCTCTCCTCTATCAAGGGAGAAGACACTGTAGCGAGAAAGAAAACCCAGAAGAGCCCCCAGGGGGCAGATAAAACGACAAAAAAAGCGGGAACGTACGGTGTTCAATGTGAGAATCACCAGAAATATCAATCCAATGAAAAAACCTTGTTTAAAGTAAGGTTGATTGAAAGAAAGAAGAATATCCTTCAAGAAGGTGTATATTATCTCTGATATTGAGGTAATAAAACCCATATCCGCCTTATAAAAGAACAGAAAAAGAGAATTTGTCATATAATTGAATACGGGGTTTATGCTGATAGTGAGAGATCGTATCAGAAAGGAAAGGGGATCAACAAAACCGACCAGTTGAAGAGTAAAGAGAGAGGCCACGAGAAGCCCTATAAGGATACAGTACTTCCCCTTTTGCCATGAGCTATAAGCCCGTGTCTTTGTGATGGAATAACTTTTCCATTTTATCTTCCCAATAATATGATTCAAAGTGCCCAAAGGACATACCCATCCGCAAAAGAATCTTCCCAAAAGGCACGTCATGAATACGAGTACCAATGACCAAGCGAGACCTTTCGGAAGACCGGGAGGGATTCCATGAGAGGCAAAGACTTGAGAGATACTTATGAGGGGGTCCACGTCAAGGAAGAACTTTACCGGATATGGGATTTGTCCGGTACCTGAATATTCAGTCTCTACAAAAAGGAATATAAATATCAACAAAAACAGAGTCTGACTGATCCTGCGAAGGGTTCTCATATTACCCTATTTCCAACTTCTCCACAGCAAGCTTATGAAAATCCATCGTACCAACTCCACGCTTATGGGCAAGCCTGACATACCCCAGATCCTTACCCGCTAAACCAAAGAGAGTGGCTCCATAGGAGTCTATTGCTACTTCATCCACACCTGCAATGACAGTATCCATTCTCTTCACATACCCTAAACTCCCTCCCTGGGGCCCGCCCCTCGTAAGAATCCTTACGGCGTCAAGGATTGTCAGAGTAGGTTTAAAAAAAATCGCAAAATCTACAATAGAAGCATGGATCTTCTGGTGAAGTATGTTTCGGCTCCCTCCTATGGCGCCAATCCAGTTCTTCATTCCCATAGTGAGCCGTGAAAGACTGTGATGTTTCGCTATCGGCAGGTTTATTATCTTGTCAGCTTCCAAAATATCCTTATAAACGGGCCATGATTGAATAATCTCTCCTTTTATGTCTACTTCCTTGAACTTTCTGTCGTCCATAAAAAAAGCTTTCCCACCTGCCTCTTTGACAGCCTTTTCGATTCCGCTCCTTACGAAGCATCTCCTGGGATCATTCAATGTGTTATCAGAGACCTTTACCTCTTTTGCTCCGGCCTGGAAGCACATTTCAACCACTTTCCCCACTACGTCCGGGTGAGTGGTGGCTGCTTGCTCAGGCACCCTGTCCCAGCTTATGTTCGGCTTCACAAAGACCACATCTCCCCTGGAGATAAATCTCTTGATTCCCCCAAGGGCAATAACGGCGGCCTCAGTAATTCTGCCGGGTGAGGAGCCATGGGCTACAGCAATGTCCGGTCTTTCTCCGGTTTCTCCGGCTTCGGATACACTGTTGAGAAGAGATGGAAGGTTTGGAGAAATGCTTGTCCCGATTCCCAGGGCAAACAATACCTTTATGAAATGCCTTCTGGTAAAACCTTCTCTCATAATCTGATTTTGCCAATAATCCATTATTTCTTCGTTTCAGTCTTTCATTGTAAGCGGAGTAAACTGACCTCCATCATACCAAAAAACATCAAAATATCAATCTTGTTTTGTGTTTGACCTTATGTTAACACAAATAAATCAATGAAATAGCGTCAAATACACACTTTGAACCGTCAAAATTTTGACGGTTTCTGCTGGCAGAAGATTTACATTGGGGAAGAAACTCATTAACAATTGAGGATTTTGCCCTTTCAATTTGAATGTCACTGCTCATCAGAAAGCCCTGTAACCTTATGGTATTGTCGTGTCATGCGTAAAATGTCGCTGTATTCTGTCTTGTTTTTTTGAAATGTAATCGTATTGAGGCTCAAAGTGACAAAGGCTGACAAAAATATAAAAAACCATTATTGACATGATAGCAGCCTGTAGTTCATAAGAAGCAAACAAAGCAAGTAGCCGGCAAACGATGAACTTGGCTCACCGCACAGGTCGGAAATTTTGTAATTCATGTGTACTCTCTATTTTATGTATCAAATAAAAAGGCCTTAGATATTCTCTGTCAGAGATCCTTCCAAGGCCTTTTTATCGAGTCCATCAGAAAATGTCTTCACATCTTTTCAAATCCACATCTCAAGGCTTCTTTATTCAAAGGGATCAGTTTCTCTTTCTTCTCTTTTATGAGTGTATCCTCCAATGTGCTTTCTATCGTATCAATGGGGAGTACATCCGTTATCTTGAGATAGGATCCCAGAAGTACCAGGTTTGAAACCTGGACGGCCCCCATCTCTTTGGCCAGCTCTGTAGCAGGAAGCGAAACTGCCTTGAGATCGTCTCTTTTTAATTCCCGATTAACCATTGAACTATTATAAACGAGCAGACCACCGGATATCAAACTGTCCTCGTAAATATCCAGGGCGGCTTCATCGAGTATGATTAAGGACTCCGGTTCGGAGATAATAGGTGATATGACCTGATTGTCAGAGAGAACAACGCCGCAAAAAACCCTGCCTCCTCTCTGCCATGTCTCATATGTGGGAAACCAACTCACATGATTGAACTCTTTGAGTCCGGCTCTGGCAATCAAAAGCCCAATCGTTAGTACACCCTGCCCTCCATATCCGGCAATTGCAACATTGCACGTTCTTGCTTTCTCTTCTCCCATTATGCTCTCCTCTTAAAGGGTCTTCTCTTCTTGGATTAAAGCGGATCGTCGTTTCTTGAAAAGGATTTATTACACAAAGTCCTTTATTTTCTCAAGAACCTTCTTTGAAAGGATCATTCCGCTGCCTGTCGGCAGATTACGATCCATGGAACCGACCAGGCCGATCTTTGCCTTTCCTTCAACTGCCAGTTCCACATCTTCAATCATTTGACCCATGCAGTCTTCGACCACCAGAAATTTCTTTTTGCTGCCCGCCATTGTATTGATTATCTTGCGCGGAAAAGGCCAAAGAGTTATGGGTCTTAAAAATCCTGCTTTAATTCCTTGATCGCGGGCGAGATACATCGCTTCCAGGGTCACCCTGGCAGTGGACCCATAGGATATCAGAACTATATCCGCATCTTCTATTTCATATGTCTCATAGCGAACCTCTTCTTCTGCTATTTTCTTGTACTTTTCGTCTGAACGTTTCATATAATCATAATATGATCCTATGATGCCGGGTGAATTGTGAATAAAGAACCGATTATACCCATGTGCCGCAGATCCGGTTACTGCCCAGTCCTTTTCCGGCAATGGCGGAAACTCCAGCTTCTTCAGTTCAACACTCTCGTACATTTGCCCCAATATACCATCACTCAACAGAATCACATGAATCCGATATTTGTCGGCCAGATAAAAGGCCACCTGCACGAGTTCATATGCCTCCTGCACTGAGAATGGGGCCAGAACTATATTCTTATAACCACCGTGGGCACCCCGGGTTGCAAGGAGATAGTCCATCTGAGAATGCTGCGTACTCCCGGCTCCCGGCCCCCCCCGTTGCACGTCCACAATGACACATGGCAGTTCCATGGATGCTATCCCGGAAATCCCTTCCTGCATCAAGCTGAACGCTGTACTGGCTGTTGAGGTCATGGCCCTCACACCTGTGGCAGCTGCTCCACAAACCATATTGATTGAGGCAAATTCGCTTTCTGCCTGGACAAAGGTTCTGCCCAGTTTCGGAAATTCTCTTGCCATAAATTCTATCAATTCATTCTGTGGAGTAATGGGATAACCAAAGTAGTGCGTGCAATCGGCGTAAATAGCTCCGTAGCCGATCGCCTCGTTTCCGCTGATTAATACCTTCTCAACCATAGCTATTGTCTCCTATAGATTCATTGTGAATCATCTTTTAATACGCCTTATTTGTATCTCTTCTCATTCAGGTCATTGTCCTCACATTTGGATTGTATTTTCCCATATTTGCCCGGAAAACCTGGTTGGTACCCATCCATTAGTGACCCTCTTCCACAACCTCTGCGTGAGACTCAGATGTAAGGGCACGTAGCAACGTGCCCCTACATACCCGATGCATTTCTGCGATTAAAAATTTATCTTCTTTGACCTTACAAACACCATCTTGTTTCTGTACCGACACTAATGAATGACCTCATATACCTCAATGGCTATTTCAGGACAGAGAAAGCTGCAGGCACCACAACCTATGCAATCCTCCTGATTTACGAAGACAGGGTAAGTATACCCTGTGCTGTTTATCGCGTCCCCCATAATCAGGCAATCCTTAGAACAAGAATCTACACAAAACGAACATCCCTTGCAGAATTCCGAATTGATATCAACCTCGACTATCTTATCCTTCTTTTCCATTTTTTATCCTCAATCCGTTCTCTATTGGTTCTTCTCCAGGTCCTTATGCATCAACCTGATATTCAATCTTCAGTTCATCCAGGTTCTTGAATTCACCGAGAGGGTACTCAGCGAGCATATGTTTCTCAAACCATTCCCTGGCCTGTGTTGGTCTCATCTTGAGTAACGGAGGACATGCCGAGAGTATCTCCACGAAGCCATATCCAATACCGTCAATCTGCTTTTGAAAAGCAGTCTGAACTGCCTTCTTTGCCCGTTTATATTGAGCCAGTGTGTTTACGGCACAGCGGGCTGAATATGCTACGCCGGACAAGCCGGCCATTAATTCAGCAACATGGATTGGGTACCCACCGGCCCCTGGTCTCCTCCCACTTGGTGTTGTAGTCGTAACCTGTCCCACCAGGGTAGTCGGGGCCATCTGCCCCCCTGTGGTTCCATAACCGCAATTGTTAAAAAAAATGGTCGTTAACTTCTCGCCCCGTACAGTGGCGTTTATCAAATCGCCTATCCCAATAGCCGCCAGGTCACCATCCCCTTGAATGCTGAATACAATAGCCTTCCCATCCGTTCCTCGTTTGACTCCCGTACCTACAGCGGGTGCCCTTCCATGCAATGCCTGAACAAAATCGATATTCATAAGGAACATGGACATGGCATGACATCCCACGCCTCCGATACCTATCGTATTTCCTACTATTCCGAGTTCATCAACAACCTCGCCTATTATTCGCGCTCCTATACCATGCTGGCAGCCTGCACAAAGAGGTGTCCCTGCTGGCAAAAGACATTTCGGTCGTCCACTTATCAGTTTTCTTTTTTTCTCTCCCATTGTGTTTTTCTCACCTCCTTTTGATGAGTCATCTTTAATCCACCTTTCTACGCGAAAAGGAACTCAACATTGAATACATTGTATGAAAAGCAACATTATTGTCAAGAAAAAATCCGTATCCCTATTTCATTCCATAAAATGATCAGTTCATTTATGAACCTTTTGGTTTCCTCCAATCGGTGATGGGGATGAGTCTCCCCCTCTCTGTATCAGCCTTATAAAATCGGCTATAATCTATGGGCTTATGGTCGTCCGGGCCGTAGTCCATGATTCCACAGATCCCTTTTGTATCGAAGTTATTGATGGCTTCCAGTCCCTTCACAAAAGCCTCGCGGTTCAGATCTTTGCCTGCGTTTTTCAGCCCTTCCCCGATCAAAAAACCCAACATCCAGCCCTGAATATAGTTTCTGTCCCGTCTGCCGGAATCAGGGTGATATCGATATGTGATCTCTCTCATCTTCTTCATACCCTGACTCTCTTCATCCCAGGAACTGAAACAATTGAGCCCTGTCATATTTTGTGCTGATTTTCCTGCTATCCGTACAGTGGATTCAACACATCCATACTGTAAGACAATAAAGGGGGTGGAGAGTCCCAACCTCATCGCATCCCTAAAGAAGGCTGTAGTATTTGCAGGGAAACCATAGATGATGACATAATCCGGTTTTCTCTTCTTTAAACTTATCACCTGCGTAGTACAATCAGCAGCCCCTAGGGGCAGTGTGATTTCGAAAACCCCTCTTGCATTGTGTACCTTGGCTTCCTGTCTTACCAAATCCCGACAAATTTTACCTGACCCAACATCTGCAGAAGCAAAAGAAATGAGGGGCGATTCTGTCTTTAAATCATCACATGTGCCTAAAATTATAATTGAACCTTTCATCAGCAAAAGGCGCTATGCCGTGTGTCCAGACATGTATAACCTCAGCTTCTGCAAATGCCTTTGGATGTGACTCAAGATAGTTTATA
>JAXHSZ010000146.1:0-3350 GCA_034190725.1 Thermodesulfobacteriota bacterium | reverse complement strand
CATAGATTACTTAAAAATAAGGAAGTACCTAATAAAGTACTGATATCAGGTTTTTGTGGCAACAAGCGTTCTTTGAGTGATAAGCATCTTGAGTTTCATTTTAACAAGATCTATGAATTATTACGGCCTTATGACTCGATTTTAAAAGAGTTGTCAAAATTGGAAGTGGATAAGATATCCGATATTATAGGAATATGTGAGGACATTGACTGCAATCAGGCATTTTTGAATTTGCGTGGCAGCATTGAAGAAAAGATCAACTTTATTGGTCAATTCGTATCTAAGGACGTAGGTGTCACACTCGAAAAAGCCCATATCTCAGAAGGTCTATTCGAGATGAGGGGATTTGATTTTAAATCGTATGATCCCGGGAAATCATACAGACTTTTAAAACTCTATGAAGATGGAGGAATAAGATACTGTGTTCTTGATCCCGATAATAAAATTGATTATTGGGTTGAAGACGTGAAACTTGTGCATTATATTCACTTGCTTGAACAGTTAGTGAGGACAGATCCTAAGTTTTATGATTCCATAAAGCTGTGTACCCAAGGCAATGCTATACCATTAAAAATCCTTTTTTACAGACACATGGCCATAGACTATTCAGAGGCTCATCTTCCTCAGGTATATAAAGAGGTATTTAAAACTCACAATATAAGTATGAATGAGATACATCTCCTTATGAATTCATTAAAGAGTTCACAACTGGGAGTCTCATTGAATTATGTTCCCCAATCCTTTTATGAAGAGGAGAAAATGTTTATTAATATATCCGTTATGCATGATTTCAGAGCGCTTGAGCCTATAAAGGACAATCTGCCTGTACTCTATTCAGAAATTAACAAAAGGACCTATGTCTCGGAAGCAGGTAAATTCTACCTGTTGGATTCCATAAGAGGATTTGCAAAATGAGGGATATTTACAATGAAAATGATTACAAATGGATAAAAGAACTTTTACAATACCCTCAGACTGTAAAAGAGTGCCTTGGATTTTTTGAAGACACTTCCCAGGTTTCGGTGCCGGAAGATCCTATAGAAAGAGTTGTATTTCAGGATAAGGCAAAAAGAGCAATAAGGAAGATTGCTCAAAACAGAGGGCATATTCTCATGGTAGGGAAACCTGGCACTGGGAAATCCATGCTCGCCGATATGTTTAAAGAAGTCCTTGATAAATCTTTGGGAGACTACCTGAGACCTAAGGAATCTATTGTAGCGTATCCGGGGAAGGATAAGAACCACATAAGGATAGCATATTCGCATCCCGGTAAGATGGATAGCATAATTTCAAAGTTGAACAAAGACATCGAGTTTGCGAGAGATAATATTGATGAATTCAGCTTGTTTGATCAGATAAAATCCGTTAAAAGAGTGCGAAATGCTCTGCTGGCGGCAACGGGTATCAGTATTGTCGGAGGCATCTTCTTTGCTCCTGCGTTTATTGCCACCGGACTCACTGGCATTGGTTCCATATTTATGTTCATGCAGGAAAACAATCATAAAGTCCAAGAGAAAATACAGAGACAGGCTTATGGTGGAAAGCAGAGAGCACTCAAACACATTTTCGATAAGGTACCAGTGGTACTATATGACCCCAGAAAAGACAATGACCTGATGGCAAGGATTTCCGAGCCTGATGCCCGCAATATGAAAGGTGGGTTCAGGCATGACCCTTATCAATCCGGCAACCTTCATACCCCTGCTCACAAGAGAGCTTTCTTAGGGGCTCAT
Source organism: Thermodesulfobacteriota bacterium (assembly GCA_034190725.1). GTDB lineage: Bacteria > Desulfobacterota > UBA8473 > UBA8473 > UBA8473 > JAXHSZ01. Next base: position 1,617 of record JAXHSZ010000146.1, on the reverse strand, counting down.
GCAAAAGCACCCATTATCTATGTGGATGAGTTGAAGACACTCATTAAATCCGGTTACATGTCGGATCTTCTTGAGATAATGCAGAAGAAAGAGTTTCTCCTGGAGGGAGGAAGAGACACTGGAAGCGGCGCTGCAGACAGGTCGGAAGATTCCTTAAGGGCAGACAATATAATCGTTGCATGCTGTAATCACGATACACTCAGGTATCTTCAAGATGAAGGGGATGGAGCTTTCCTCAGCAGAATAGAGGATAAAGGAGAGATCATCCAGATGGAAAGTGGAGTCCCTGAAACACCGAGAAATGTAATGCAGGTTTTCCAGTATGTAAAGCAGGAAATAGTGGCGCTGGGAAAGGAATTGAAAAAGACTTGGAGTGATGTAATAGAAAAAGAAGGGTACGAAGGTGTAAGAAAGAGAAGTGAGCATATATTTGGAAAGTGTCTTCCGGTTGACTATAAACTAAAAGAACGAGAGTTCTCCAGAAGAGCCGTTCTGGAGATTGTCAAGGAACTCAGGTGCCGCAGTTCTGACGGAAAACTGAGCAGTATATTAAGACCAATGAACGGCATAATAAAGACAGCGGAGTTTGAGGCCATACTCGATAATTCTCCCCTGGTTCAACCAGAACATGTCAGACGAGCCTTGGAAGAGCATCAGAGTCTTGAAGGCAGCATTACAAAAGAAATAGCCGAGCATAAAAAAGATCTTAAGAAATATATAGACTCTATGACTGACTCAGTCGGTTTTGTTGTGGGTCTTGCCGTTACGACTTCAAAATCCAGTGGTCGGGTGTATGGCCAGCCATTGCCCATCCGTTGTCAGATTAGTATAGGGGGTAAAGATACTGTTGTGGCACCAGGCAAGATAGGCGATATAGCAAAGGCGGCTGCACAAAACGTCAGAGCGTCCATAAAAAGCGTATTTGAGAAGATCGGTGCTTCATATGTGGGGTACGAGATGCATGTGGAATATATTCAAGCTCACAGTGGTGTGGAAGGAGACAGCGCATCTGTTGCAATGGCCATTGCCCTCATATCTGACTATATAAAACAGCCCGTAAATCAGAAATATGGAGTAACCGGTTCCCTGACCGGTGATATTGTTCTTGCTGTCGGCGGAGTTACGGAAAAGATAAGGTCCATTATGGACACTGATCTCGGCATGGAGGGAGTATGTGTTCCCTGGCAGAATAAACACGATATAGAGCCTCTTCTCATCAATACGGAATGTGAGTATATACAAGAGAAGGAGATCCCAGGAATCAGGATATATAGGTCAGAGGGGAGAAGAGATCCTTTTAATATATATTTTTGTAGGACTAAATACAATGCTTACAGAATCATAATGGGTTTGGACAGACAGGAGATTGAAGAAAGAATGGCACAGAGAAGTAAGAGAGACCTGGAGTCCATATCATCCTATAAAATCCTATCCTCCAAGCAACCTGAAAGTCCCATCCCTTTGTACCAGTTTTCTCATACCATTCCACGAAGTTTCTAGATCGAAACATTTTTTCAAGAAAAAAGAGGTGGAGTTGTTCACGGGTTCGGTTTTCGTAGGTTTCTGGAGGCAGGAGAGCGAAACACATGCTCTTCTATGTCATTGCGTTCTCTCTTC
>JAXHSZ010000145.1:0-3804 GCA_034190725.1 Thermodesulfobacteriota bacterium | reverse complement strand
CCCCAATCCGCTGGTATACGGTTGATGCGGGCAAGGTCCGTTAACATGGAGAATTCACCGGACAAGGGATAGCGAAAACTATCATAGTAACACAGGATGTCCAGAGTTCCTAAAGTCTTCATTAAGGAACGTATGAGGGGTGTAAAGAAGAGCCGTGCCACTCGACCGTGCATCTTGTCCGTCACCCTACTGTAATAGCCTTTGCAGAATTCATAGTCCATTCTTGTTGAGGCCACCGGGAAGACCAGACGACCTAACATCTCCCTGTGGTATGTGAGTATATCGCAATCATGAAGTGCTATTACTTGACTGCCCTTCTCTGCTATTACATATCCATAGGCAATCCATGCAGCTTTTCCTTTTCCCTCTGGTCCGGGTTCCAGTCCTCTCTCTCTGATCTCTTCAAAGAGAGATTTGATACGCGGCCCATCGAGCCAGATGATGGTGTTACGCTGTGGAAGAACAGAAAAAAACTCTTTTGCATGTTTGAATTGGTCAGCATTGGCCTGTCCCAAACTCACCACAATCTCCCTCACATATTCGACATTCATCAACTCGTTCACTATATTCTTCAGCGCTTCTCCATGGAGTTCGGAGTAGAGGGACGGAAGCACAAGAGTAATACCCCTGTACTGAGAAATATGAAAGAGAGTATCTTCCATCTTTTCGAGATCAAACTCACCGAGTCTGTGAAACGTGGCAACCATACCTGATTGATAGAAATCACTCATAATGTATCCCTCTTTCCATGTCCAGAGGCAAGAAAATGCCAAAATTCTCTCGGCTATTTTTTCGTATAAAGTGATTTTTTTTATAATACCACGTATTTATTAGTGAATTATCATACTCACGCAATGTATCCGTGTCAAATGATTTTTTCCATGAGGCACTCACGGAGAGTGCGCACCATTCACGGTCCTCAGTTTACAGTTCACCGCTGAATTGGAAATTCATGCATATGTTTAATACGTTTCCAAAAAAGTCATTCCTCTTTACAAAAGTGGTATCTCCATAAGGCACCCAGTGCTCTGATTGCTCTCTCTGGAGAGGCAAATACTGGGATACCGTTCTCTTCAAGGGTTTTTGTGCATTCTCGCACAAGCTTATCCTCGCCGATGACCCAAGCAACCACTGGTTTTGTCCGGACTTTTTTAATATCTTTTAATATCTGGTCAAAATCTACATTCCAAACCCATTTGTTCGCCATAAAACAGAATAGGGTCATGTCCACGTTTTCATCCACCATAAAGGCCCCTAAAGGGACACGATATATGTTATTTATATCCGGTGGTACGCCAACGGCAAAACAATCCAAGGGATTTTTCACCCTTGCGGATGGAAGCAGAGTCGGCTGTATTTCTTCAATGGTATTTCTTGAAAATTCGGCCAGTTTCAGACCATAATCCTCACATGCATCTGCCACCATAGCACCAATGCCTCCGCTATATGTTATAACAGCTACTCTGTTTCCCTTTGGCACGACCCGGTAATCAAATATCTTTGCGAGATCGAGAAATTCATCCAGATCTCTTGCTCTTATGATACCTGCTTGTTTGAGAGCAACGTCGAACATAAGATCATTCACTGCTATGGCACCCGTATGGGATGCTGCCGTTTTTAACCCGTCTTCTGTCCTTCCTGTCTTAAAGACTACAATCGGTTTTTTTTGAGAAACTCTTTTTGAAGTTTGAAGAAATCGTTTTCCTGCCCTGATGCTCTCCATGTAAATGGCAATCACCTTTGTTTCGGAATCAGCCTCAAGATATTCCAAAACTTCAGCCTCATCTATGTCGCAACAGTTTCCCAGGTCTATGGACTTGCTCATTCCCATATGCAGGGTTGATATTGCATACTCCATAACAGGGCAACAGAATTGACCACTTTGGGCTACAAAGGCCACTCCCCCTTTTTTGAGATAATCTATTGGGTAGAAATGGAGTATGAGGTTATTTGACGTATTCACCGGCCCCACCGCATTGGGTCCCATGAGCCGTATCCCCTTTTGTCGGGCAAATCTCACCACCTCCCTCTGGCGTTTCGCTCCTGTCTCACCTGATTCGGAGAATCCTCCGGAAACCAGCAACACATTTTTGATTCCTTTCTCAGAGCAGGCGTCCAGAAATTCAATGGAATCGTCAGCAGGCACCATTGAAACTGCTAACTCTATATTTTCAGGGAGTTCATAAATGCTCTTGTATGTCTTCAACCCAAGGATTTCTCCGCCTTCAAGATTGACAGGATAGAGATCTCCGGCAAAACCGAATTCTATCAAGTTCCTCATGATAAGGTATCCCGGTCTATTAGGTGTCCTGGAGATCCCAACTATGGCGATGCTCTTTGGTTCCAAAAAAGCTTTCAACGAGTTGTCCATTCCCCCCCTTATTGTGCCTGATGAGTGCCCATCCAGAAATGGCTATTTATCAATCCGAGGTCTACCTTAGTAAGCTTTAGAAAATAAGTATATATAAGAAGTATTGGACGTGTCAAATTAATATTTATGACTTCATGTAATATTATTAAATATATCCTTTTCTCAATTGACCATACTGACTGATGTCTTTGACATGATCCAGGTCGAATCCAGCCATCACTTGACAAATGGAATTTCTCTATGTTACTTTGTTTGGGCCATGTTGAGAAACTCAATTGAATCTGAGGACTATTCCATTGATAAAGAGGGTATTCGTAACACTGTTTCTCGCTATCTTTTCCGCAATGGTGGGGATAGGGATCATTATCCCCTTCTTGCCCCTTTATGCCCAAACCCTGGGGGCTTCTGGTATCTGGTTGGGAATAATCTTCTCCGGTTTTTCCATTTCTCGTTCCATCTTTATGCCTGTAATCGGCAGACTATCTGACAAAAGAGGAAGAAAGGTATTCATCTGTGTCGGGTTGTTTGGATATGCCCTGATTTCATTCGGCTTCATCCATGTGGATACATCCTTTCAGCTCGCAGCTATTCGCTTTTTGCAGGGTTTTTTTGCAGCGATGATCATACCCATCGCAATGGCATACATCGGAGAGATATCCCCTGAAAATAAGGAAGGAACGTTCATGGGGATATTTCACGTCTCCCTCTTTGCAGGATTCGGTGTGGGACCTTTTATGGGGGGAGCCATCAAGGATTATTTCGGGATGGATGCTGCTTTTTACGCAATGGGAGGTCTCAGTTTTGCGGCTTTTGTCATGGTTTTACTCTTTCTCCCGGAACTCGATCTGTACAAAAAGAGCTGGGGGAATCCAAGGCTGTCATATAGAGTGATCCTTGGCAACAATGTGATGAGAGGGATAACGGCGTTCAGGCTGGTTAATGCAATGGGAAGGGGAATGGTTGCAACCTTTCTCCCAGTCTTTGCACATCAGTATCTTCAATTGAGTGGTTCAGAGATAGGCCTTCTGGTCTCTGCAAATATATTACTGACATCTCTGCTGCAAGCGCCTTTTGGAAGGCTGGCGGACAGGATGAATCGTTTAAAGTTGGTCATTGGTGGTTGCTTTATGGCCTCACTCGCCATAGCATTGATACCATATTGTTCTAATTTTGCTGAGTTACTCGTTCTCAACATGGCAATGGGCTTTGCAGGGGCCATGTCTCTTCCTGCAGCAACTGCCATGACCGTGAAAGAAGGCAGGGAACTCGGTATGGGGTCCGTCATGGGGGTCTTCAATATGGCCATGAGTGTGGGATTGGCCACCGGACCATTACTGGGCGGACTTCTTTTGGATTCTTTGGGAATCCACTCCATCTTTCTATTCGGAGGGATAGCAGGGTTTACAGCAATTGGTCTCCTGGTTCGGTTTACA
>JAXHSZ010000144.1:0-9620 GCA_034190725.1 Thermodesulfobacteriota bacterium | reverse complement strand
ACATGCTTGGACGATCGGGGCACCCTCCATATCCACAAGTCCGGCATGCAAAGAGATCTCTTTTCGTTCATGTGCGTGGATGATGGCTCTGTCCTGTGTTGCCAGCTTCGTTGTTTTGAATCCCTTTAATATGTGAGGTGTATGGGTGTATGGTGCGCCTGTCTGAAATATGGGCCTGTCACATTCCATGACTTCATTTATATGGTATATCTCTCCAAGGGAATGGGATAAGTCTGTGGCACCAGCTGCGCCCAAGTTTAAGATGCTGGAAGGACGATACTTTTGGCAGCAATATGCAGCGGTTGTGGCTGCACATGTCTTTCCAACACCTGATATGACTAAAAGAATATTATCCCTCTTGAATTCATTGAAAGGCCCCTTGTTACTCTTCTCAAGAGACAATCCTATAACAAAGGGCTTCGCTTCCAGCATGGTAGCCATGATAATACATATCATATAATTTTACTCCATCGTTTTATCTCTTCAAAAGTTCTTGTTTCTCCGAATCCATGCATGAACTACGAAATATTATTGAGTCTTATGAGTGGCACCAGTAAGTTCCTGCGTTGTCAGTCATCAGTTGTCAGTCTTGTACCGGTTTAGCTTTTTGAAAAGAGATGCTTAAACGAAAAGTTGGCAACTATTAAAGGATACTTCATAACTTTCTGAAATTATAAAAATTATAGAAAAAAGTAACCTCTGTGTCAATGTTGAATATTGTCAGTTTCGTGCTTGAAGGTAATCAGATTCTTAGGTTTCACATGATGAATTGATACTATTATGCTTGCTGCATCTGGTTGGAATTAACCGTTGACATAATATCCGTTTGCTACTATATTTACCCTGCCTGGAGCGTTTTAACCTTTCAGCCTCATATCTGTTTTATATTTCATCTCAAATGAATTCGGAGATATTTATGACGAAAAACCCCCGTCTATTCTTAGTAGATGGGAGTTCTTATATATACAGAGCGTATTATGCTCTGAGGAGTCTTTCCACCTCTTCGGGTTTTCCCACCAATGCCATCTTCGGTTTCTGCAACATGTTACTGAAGGTGATCAAAGACCACAGCCCGGACCATATGGCCATTGTCCTTGATACAAAAGGCCCTACGTTTCGGCATGTAATGTACACCGAATATAAGGCGAACAGACCACCTATGCCCGATGATCTTGCATCTCAGATCCCTCATATCAAGAAGATTATTGATGGTTTTCGCATCCCTGCATTGGAGATGGCCGGATTTGAAGCAGATGATATTATTGGTACCATTGCCAAAGAAATTGAAAAAAAGGGAATAGATATCGTTATTGTTACCGGTGACAAGGACATGCTTCAGCTGATAACAGACCATATAACCGTTTTGGATACCATGAAAGACGAGAAGTATGGGATCAAAGAGGTGATGGATCGGTTCGGTGTAGAACCACATAGATTGGTGGATATCATGGGATTGGCGGGTGACACATCCGATAATATACCGGGTGTCCCTGGTATCGGTGAAAAAACAGCTGTAGAATTGATAAAAAAATTCGGGACCATGGAGGATCTCTTCAATAATGTAAGTCAGGTTCAGGGAAAGCGCAGGCAGGAAAATCTCTTGGAATTTGAGGAACAGGCAAGGCTGAGTAAGGATTTAGCTACAATAGATGTCAGTGTCCCTCTTTCCTATAACTTTAATGATTTTTCACTTTCCGAACCTGACACTGAAAAGCTTAAAGATATTTTTAAGGAGCTGGAATTCAATAAACTTCTCAAAGAGTTTTCTTCAGAAGGAAGTCTGCCTACAGACAATTACCATGTTGTCCTTAACGAAGAAGAGTTTGATAGATTGATTAAAGGGTTGAAAAGTTCTCATAAATTTGCCATTGATGTTGAGACCACATCAAAAAACCCTATGCTCGCAAAATTGGTAGGGATATCATTTTCATACAAATCCCATGAGGCGTTCTACATCCCTCTCTCTCACAGATATCTGGGAGCTCCGACCCAACTCCATATGGACCGTGTACTGGAAGTTTTAAAACCAATTCTCCAAGATAAGAAAATCAAGAAGATCGGGCAGAATATCAAGTATGATTATGTGGTCATCAAACGTTATGGTGTTGAACTTGCAGGCATTGAATGTGACACAATGGTTGCTTCTTACCTGCTCAATCCATCAAAACACAACCACAATTTAGAAAACATTTCCAGAGAGTACCTCGATCATGGGATGACGTCTTATAAAGACCTGGTGGGGACAGGTGCAAAGGCACTCTCGTTCGATCTTATAGACATTGAAAAAGCATCAGACTATTCTTGTGAAGATTCCGATGTCACGTTTTTACTCGCCGGTTTATTGGTTCCGAAACTTGAGAAGAACGGTTGTTCCAACCTCTTTTATGGTGTTGAGATTCCTCTCATCACAGTCCTGGCCCATATGGAGATGAACGGAGTGAAGGTAGATGCCAGCTCTTTGGATAACACCTCTCAAGAATTGGGTTCTCAATTAGACATCCTCACCGAAGAGATCCACGACCTCGCCGGTGAAGTGTTTAACATCAATTCACCGCAACAATTGGGGAACATCCTCTTTGAAAAACTGAAGCTTCCCGGAGCAAAACGGACAAAGACCGGGTATTCCACAAACATTAACGTACTGACTCAACTTGCACACGAACATAAACTCCCGGCAAAGATGTTAGAATACAGGAGCCTTTCAAAGCTGAGATCTACGTATTCCGACGCATTGCCAAAACTGATCCACCCTGAGACAGGAAGGATACATACATCTTACAACCAGACCGTTACAGCTACCGGCAGACTCAGCAGCAGTGATCCTAATCTGCAGAATATTCCCATAAGGACCCATGAGGGGAGAAAGATCCGTCAGGCATTTGTACCGGAAGATGGATGGTCTCTCATCTCTGCAGATTATTCCCAGATAGAGCTTCGAATCTTGGCCCATATTGCAGAAGACCGGATTCTTGTAGACGCATTCAAGGACAACCGGGATGTTCATCTGGAAACAGCAACAGAGATGTTTGGCCTCATTCCCTCAATGATCACTTCTGAGATGCGGAGACAGGCAAAGGTGATAAATTTCGGAGTGATATACGGGATGAGTCCTTTTGGCCTGGCTCAGGAATTAGGAGTAAGTAGGAAAACGGCCCAGGATTACATTGATGGCTATTTTCAAAAGCATCAAGGCGTAAAGGAATATACTGAAAAAATAATACGTCAGGCGGAAAGAGACGGTTATGTCACTACCCTGTTCAACAGACGTCGTTACCTTCCTGAAATCAAGAGTAGAAATCATACTGCAAAGCAATTCGCTGAACGAACTGCAATAAACACGCCTATCCAGGGCAGTGCTGCGGATCTAATTAAAATTGCAATGATAAATATACACAAAAGGCTTATGAGTTCCGGGATCTCTGCAAAGATGATCATGCAGGTTCATGATGAGCTGGTCCTTGAGGCACCAGATCATGAAGTGGACGAAATCATCGAGATGGTAAAAGAAGAGATGGAGGGTGCCATGGAACTCTGCGTGCCTTTGAAGGTCGATATAGGGATTGGAAAAAACTGGGCTGAAGCTCATTCGTAATTTCTGTGACCTGACTGGGCTATGAGAAGTTGCCTGAACTTATAAATTTGCTGATCAGAGGAGGAATATACAATGACATTGCCTTTAGAGGGGATAAGGATACTCGACCTCTCAAGGCTCCTACCAGGTCCATACTGCTCTATGCTGCTTTCAGACCTGGGAGCCGAGGTCATTAAATTTGAGCAACCGGGAGTGGGAGATTATGTGCGCGATATGATCCCTGAAATATTCATGAGTGTCAATCGAAATAAAAAGAGTGTCACCCTGAGCTTGAAGTCCGAAAAGGGGAAAGACATCTTTTATCGAATGGTAAGGGAATCAGACGTCGTAATGGAGGGTTTCAGTCCGGGTGTAACAAATAGGCTGGGCGTCGATTACGAAACAGTGAGCAAGATAAATCCCATGATCGTTTATTGCTCCATATCCGGTTTTGGCCAAGATGGGCCGTATCGAGATGTGCCCGGTCATGACATAAACTATCTGGGTGTAGGCGGAGTATTGAGCATTCCGGGTCGGGTCGGAGAACCCCCTTCAAAACCGGGGATACCAGTTGGCGATCTCAGTTCAAGTATGTTTGCCGCTCTCTCTATCCTGGCCGCCCTGATGGCGAGAGACAAGATAGGAAAAGGACAATATATAGATGTATCCATGACCGACGGTATTGTTTCGTGGATGAGCGTTCGAGCAGGAGGCTATCTCACAAAAGGAGAGATACCTCAAGTGAATGAAATGGGGCACCTCTCGCCTGCCAATGACATCTTTGAGACAAAAGACGGTAAAAAGGTCACTCTGGGTGCATTAGAGGAGCATTTCTGGAAAGGTCTTTGTGAAATATTGGGGCTTGAAGAGCTTCTTGATGACCCTCGATACGATACTCATCATAAGAGGGTGAGGTGTGGGAAGGAAGTTTCTGAAAAACTCAAAGCTGCATTCTTGAAAAAAACCAGGGCAGAGTGGATCGAAGAAATGCATAAAGCCCGCATTCCATGCGGTCCTGTTTATACAATGGAGGAAGTCTTTTCTGATCCGCACATTCTACAGAGAGGCCTGGTACAGGATCTAGACGATCCAAAGTTGGGAAAGATAAAACAGGTCCCCTTCCCTGTCAAATTTTCAGAAACGAAAGCAAAAATAAAAAGCCCCCCACCCGATATGGGGCAACACACAGAGGAAGTGCTTCTCGCTTTTGGATACAGTAAAGAGGAGATGGAAAAACTGAAGAATGAACATGTGATTTAACTTGAAAAATATCAATCTGTGCAGTGAGCCAAGTTCACCGCTTGCCAGCTCTTTGTATCGTTTGTTTCATATGAACTCCAGACTCCCATAAGGTTATAGTGTAATGGGGTTGCAGCCTGTGTATGTCTTTTCAGATGTTTGCAAGGTTTTTACGTATAAGAAACAAACGAAACAAGGAACTGGCGCTTAAAGCAAACCAACTCAATAGCACAGATTAAAAACATCGGAGGTATGGAATGATCCTTAAATTGACGGAAGATCAGGAAGCCATAAAGGCAACAGTAAAAAACTTTGCGGAAAAAGAGTTGGCTCCTTATGTCGACGAATGGGAAGAAAATGAAATCTTCCCCAGAGAAGCATTCAAGAAAATAGCCGATCTGGGATTCTTTGGTCTGACAGTCCCGGAAGAATATGGCGGTACGAATATGGGCTTTTTGACCTCTGCCATAATATATGAAGAGCTGGGCAAGACGTATAGGGCTATGAGTTATGTTTCCATTAATAATCTCGTCTGCTTTCTCATATACAAAAACGGTAATGAAGAGCAGAGAAGAAGATGGGTCACTCGACTGGCTACAGGAGATCTGTTCGGAGGATTTGTCCTCACGGAACCCAATGCAGGTTCTGATGCAGCTGCCATTCAGACCTCAGCGGACAAGAAGGGTGATGACTATGTGCTGAATGGGACAAAGATCTTCATCAGTGCGGGCGGTGAGGCGGATGTATATACTGTGGTTGCAAAGACTGACAGGGAGAAGGGGGCGGCAGGAGCCAGCCTATTTGTGGTTGAAAAAGGTACACCTGGTTTCTCTTTTGGTAAGATAGAAAAGAAGATGGGGATGTGTTCTTATCCCACAAGAGAACTGATCTTTGACGACTGTGTCGTCTCAAAGGAACATCTCCTGGGAGATGAGGGGAAGGGCTTCAAGATGATCATGGAGGCCCTTGACGGGGGAAGAATAAATATAGGAGCCATTTCTGTAGGACTTGCAACTGCAGCATTGAATAAGGCCCTCAGTTATTCTAAGGAACGTGTTCAGTTCGGCAAAACCATATCCGAGTTTCAGGGGATACAGTTTATGCTTGCTGATATGGCCACTGAAATAGAAGCCGCAAGGCTTCTTGTGTACAAGGCTGCTTATATGAAGGATCAGGGGCTCAAAGTCACAAAAGAAGCTGCCATGGCGAAGAAGTTTGCAACTGATGTGGCCATGAAAGTGACCACAGATGCTGTACAAATTCTCGGCGGATACGGATACATGAAAGATTATACTGTGGAAAGATATATGCGAGAGGCCAAGGTGGGACAGATCGTTGAAGGGACAAACCAAATCCAACGAGTAGTCATAGCACGAGAATTATTAAAGTAAGGATTTGTTTCTATTCCCCAGATATAAACATTCTTGTTTCAGGCGAAAAATTTTATCAAGTAGCTCTGTACCCTCGTATGAGAAGTCAGAATTCAGGAGTCAGGAGACAGAGTATTATGAGTTCTCCATTGACTATGAGTACAGAAATGAACATTCACTATATACATATTACGGTTTTGGTTTAACATGGGCAGGAAGGAATAAGATGGTAAGCTGTTCTGGATTCTGTAAATGGTTTGAGCCGATAACAGACTTTCAGTCGTAAAGATAATCCATCAGCTTTCAGCTTGATGAGTCCGTCTTTAACATTCTCCATATCATAGAGATTCACCATGAAGATACTGCTTCACATCTGTTGTGCATGTTGTGCAATTTATCCTGTAAAAGAGCTGAGAAAACGGGGAATGGAGGTCTTCGGATTCTTTTTCAACCCGAACATCCATCCCTATCAAGAGTACAAAAGGAGACTTGATACTACAAAAGACTTTTCCAATCAAACCGGTTTAGAGTTGATCTGTCGAGATGAATACAGATTGGAGGAGTTCCTGCAAAACGTCGTTTTTCGTGAAAGGGAGCGCTGCACATACTGTTATTACACTCGAATGAAATCAACTGCCCAGGTGGCAAAGAAAGGAAAGTTTGACTTCTTCTCCACAACTCTGTTATATAGTAAATTTCAAAAACATGAATTGATAAAAGAAATTGGTATCGGGTTGGCAGGAGAGTCCGGGGTGAAATTCCTTTATGAAGATTTTCGTAAGGGATGGAAGGATGGTATAGAGACATCTAAGGACCTGGGGCTTTACCGTCAGCAGTATTGTGGTTGTATTTACAGTGAAAAAGAGAGATATCTGAAGAGAGATGTTTGATCTTCAGGGAATAGGAAAAATACTGATAGTTATAGGAGCAATAATAGCTCTTTTTGGGGTGATCTTTTTCTTCGGTGCAAAGACACCTTTCATAGGCAGGCTTCCAGGGGACATTTATATAAAAAAGGAGAATTTTGGTTTTTATTTTCCTATCACTACATCTATTATGATAAGCATCCTTTTAACTTTGTTGTTTTGCCTGTTTCGGAGATGAACATTTGTTGCATTTTTACAATCACTGTTGTATAAATGCTACAATCCATGTATTCTTACACTCTCTTGGTGCAGCTTATCAGTAATGAATTCATGTTATCAAAAAGAAGTTGTTATTTATATAACATTTTGTTTTTATTTTTAATTTAATATTAATAAAAAGTATTGAACGAATAAGGGTGTATTGACACTGAATTTCGGTACATATCTTGCGTTCGTTTGACATTAATTATAAAAGATTGAATAAATACAATCTTTTATAGATCTAATCATTTTTAATTTCCCTTAATACTAAAAAATTATAAGCAACGAGAGACTGATTACATCATTCCTATGAAAGCTGGGATCCTTTTCAGAATTTTTCATGATGTGGAAGTTGGGTCAAGTCAGCTATGGAAAGAGAACTATGGTCTCTCAATTCATAGAGGAATTTATTTATTATGTATCAGAAAACAATTGCCAGGCCAATAAGTTTTACAGGTATTGGGCTTCATTTAGGAGACAAAATAAGTGTTACGATCAAACCAGGTGATGTGGATACTGGGATAGTATTTATAAGAACCGACATTTCAGAACCGGTTGAGATCAAAGCCAATGTATCTAATGTTGTGAGCACTCAATTTGCGACAACACTCGGATGCAATGGAGTACAAATCTCCACTGTGGAGCATCTGCTTGCGGCCTTCATGGGTCTCGGAATAGATAACGCTCGAATTGAAATAGATTCTTCGGAAGTCCCTATTTTAGATGGGAGTGCTTCTCCTTTCATCTATCTCTTGAGAAACGCCGGTATCGCCGTTCAAAATGGGTTTAAAAAGTTCATCATAATAAAGAAACCCATAAGAGTTTCTGAAGGAGACAAGAAGGTCTCTCTCGTCCCTTATAAAGGACTTAAGATTTCATACACGGTGGATTTCAATCACCATATCATATCAAATCAATCATTTTCTATGGAATTCTCCAATGGATGTTTTGAGAGAGAGATATGCAGAGCCAGAACATTCGGTTTCCTGAAGGATGTCGATGGATTAAAGGCTAATGGATTAGCAAAAGGTGGTTCTTTAGACAATACAATCGTGGTGGGTGATTACAGGATCATCAATGAAGACGGGTTAAGATTTCCCGATGAATTTGTCCGTCATAAGATACTTGATTCCATCGGAGATCTGAGTCTACTCGGTATTCCCATTGTAGGTCATCTGATAGCCTTCAAATCGGGTCATACCCTGAACCATAGGTTGATGAAGAAGGTCCTTTCCAGTAAAAAGTGCTGGAAGAAAGTTGAAGTTTGTGACGAAGAATTTGAAAGGTACAAAGTCCCCTCTTTCGGACTATTGGAGATGGTTCCGGTTTAATGTGAGTGTCCATTCATCAAGGGTTTTTCCGCAATCTCTGTGTCAAAATCACATAGAGTAACACATCATTTATACAGTCTAATAGCACAAGAACCCTGTTTCATAAATTTGCGGTAATCGTGAACAAAATTTTTCCTTCATCATACTAGCCTGAAAGAATATATCTCATTCCTCGTATGGCCTGTCTTGTTCTGTGCTCGTTCTCTACAAGTGCAAATCGAACATGGTCATCTCCATATTCACCAAAACCAACTCCTGGAGAGACCGCCACTTTGGCCTCTTTCAAGAGAAGCTTAGAAAACTCCAGCGAGCCCATATCATTGTACCTCTCAGGAATCGGAGCCCATACAAACATGGTCCCTTTTGGTCGTTCTATGATCCATCCTATTCTGTGAAGGCCATCGATTAAAACGTCTCTTCGGCTTTTATATGTTTCCGTTATCTCTTTTACCCATTCCTTACACTCATTCAAGGCAATGATGGAAGCAATCTGTATTGGCTGAAAAATCCCATAATCAAGATAACTCTTTATTCTTGCCAAAGCTCCTATCATCTCTTTATTACCCACTGCAAAACCAACTCGCCAGCCAGGCATGCTGTAGCTTTTTGAAAGGGTAAAAAATTCTACACCCAGGTCTTTTGCGCCAGGTATTTGCAAAAAACTCGGTGCTCTATAATCATCAAAGACGAGATCCGCATAAGCCAGGTCATGAATCACCATAATCTCGTGTTCTCTGGCAAAATCAACAATCTTCTTAAAAAAGTCTATATCCACGACTTCTGTTGTGGGGTTGTGAGGGAAGGAGATAATCAACATCTTCGGCTGTGGCCAAGTCTGTTTTGTGGCACTGAGCAGGTCTTCAAAAAAATCCCTGTCTCTGCGTAAGGGTATACTGCGCAAATCACCACCTGCAATAACTACCGAATAGGAATGAATGGGATATGTGGGATTTGGCACAAAGACTACATCTCCGGGCCCGAT
>JAXHSZ010000143.1:0-2148 GCA_034190725.1 Thermodesulfobacteriota bacterium | reverse complement strand
CCCTTTTCTTTTGCTCCTCTATCCTTACTTTCGTAAAATATAAGCATCAGGTTATGGGGGGTCAATAGGTGGGATTGAGTTCTTTTATTGGATGGAATCGACGATTGGCAGAGAAATCCAACCGTCGATCAGTTTATATCCAGATGTGATACCCCAGTCATAGAGTATTGATGATCGGAATAAGGCATAAACGAAGTTGAGTCAGACACTCTCTCCGGTTACTCTTCTTTGTCGGTCTTGCGCAAAGCTTTCTCCATCTTTTCCAATGCATTGGCTGTTCTTTCCCGGAGAGAATCCGTGAGTGTATCCAGAGAATCAACCTGTTCTTTTATATTCTCTATTCCACCGACTCGTCTCAGGGCAATAATAGCAAGGATTAGTGCGACAACAGCGATAAGAAAAGCAAGTACTGACATAATTACACCTCCTCATGTCTCATTATATGGACTTCAGAAAAACGACCGATCAAACCTCTTCAAGGGGGCAATTCCCGGCCGCATCTTCTTCATAATTGGATTACCGTTCTTTTTCTCAGGTTTTTTCTTTTTAATCTCTTCTATTTCTCTCTGTATATCCACACTCTCTTTTGTGTTTACTGTGTAATATTCCAGTGCCTTTTCAAAATGAGACAAAGCAGTCTCAAATTTGTGCTGTAGTTTATAAAAAGTCCCAAAATTTTGATACGCTTTTCCGAGGAGTTCTATTTCACCATAGGCAAGGCCGAGATTATAGTACACTTCGACATGGCTTTTGTCCTCTTTCTTCACTTTCTCATATACATCTATGGCCTTCCGAAAGTTTCCGTTTTCCTGATAGGCACGACCAAGGTGAAAGAGAGCAGAGGCATCTTTTTCATCTATGGCAACTGATCTTTGCAGTATTGGAATTGCATCTTCAGGTCTTCCTTCAGAGAAGTGGCAAATGCCCAGTTCTTTTAGTATTTCACTGTCATTTGGATTGATGGCAAGCGCGTTATTGAATTCCTTGATCGCCTCCTTATAATTCCCGGATTTATAATGAGCTAAGGCGAGACCATAGAGTAAGTCTAATCGACCCGGATTAGATTTCAGTGTTGACCTGAAATGATTTACTGCATTTTGAGAGTTCCATGTATGGGCGATTAATTTCGCCTGGATTCGATGAAAAAGATCGGTTCTGTCTTGAGGTTCAGTCTGTTTGGGAAATCGTTCCAACATCAACTCAACATAGACAATTCTCATATTCACATCAGGATGAGTGGAAAGGTAAGAAGGCAATTGAAATGCCTCAAGACGGTTTCCCTTCAATTTCTTAAGGAAATTGACTATACCTGAACCATCATACCCTGCTTTAGTGAGATAACGAAGACCCAAACGATCCGCTTCTTCCTCATTTTCTCTTGAGTACTTCAGAGCAAGGGTCTCCATTGTGGCGAGAGAAAAAGCCCCAACCGCCTCAGCTATTTCACCGCTGCCAAGAAAAATCCCGGCCAGGATGGCAGCCAAAGCACCCATACTTAATTTAGTTCCCTGTTCTATTTTTTCCGCAATATGTCGGGCTGTTACATGGGCGATTTCATGGCTTATGACCCCTGCTAATTCACTTTCATTTTCCGTAAGGGTTATTAATCCCGTACTGATATAAATATACCCTGCCGGAATTGCAAAAGCATTGGGATCAGATGAGACATAGACATAGAAATTGAAATTGAATGGTTTATATTCCAATTGAGAGAGAATGTTTTGTCCTATTGTGTCTATATATTTTTGAACTGCCGGGTCTTTAATAAGTTCCAGCCGTTTTTCCAACTGATTTTTGAATTCCTCTCCGAGCTTTTTCTCTTCCTCGATTGTGAGTCCATGTTTGGCATGACACAGACCGGTACCCAAAAATCTCCGGGAAGATCCACAGGACAAAAGCAAAATAAGGATGAAAACGGATATTATTTTACGTGAACAAAAAGCCTTTTTCATGGACAATCCATCTCTATGAGACACACTTAGGTTTTCAGGTTTATAATTCACGGTTCAATGGTTATCACCTGTTATCTCCAGGATTGCCCCGACCTTGTGAATTCATCTCCTTACGAAAATGGCTGGTTATTTATAGTAGAACCAACAAATTTGCGTAAGAACCTGAAAGGGTTATACTTCGGCGAAGATGTAAAAA
>JAXHSZ010000142.1:0-2037 GCA_034190725.1 Thermodesulfobacteriota bacterium | reverse complement strand
GCAATACTAACCCAGATTGTGACTTCATTAAATTAGACAACTTATCAAACTGGGAATTTTGTGGTGGTGTTGATGGTTGTTGTAGCACAAGAAAATTATTATTCATTTTTTTTCATCAGGTTTGCTTGGGATTTTTAGGGAGGCAACAGAGATTTCAGACATGCTCAAGACGTTCAATTAAGCATTTTCTTAATAGAGGGGGTTTGAAACACCTCTATAGCCCTAAGGATATCTTTCATCTCTCCTCGGGTTTGGCTCATGCCTACGCGGTAGCGCCTGCAGTAAGACCAATTGCTTCAGCGTATTTCAAGTATGTCTCTACGCCAGCTACAACAGCTCTGGCCTCGACAGCAAGCAGTTCGATTCCAACCAGAGAAACCCTGGCCCAGGCATCAACTACTATCCCTTTGTCAAGAATCCTGTCTATAACCTCAACCAAACTTGAGGATGCATTCATCTTCTCTACTGCCATATGCGTTCACCTCCTTTCTCTGTTAGTTTTTCGGAACAACCTTTCTTGTGCTATTGCTCCTCATCAAAGCTTGCTTGCATATATCCACAAGCTCCCTGATGTCAAAAGGCTTTTCTAAAAATGCAAATGCCCCGGCTGTGAGAAAGCTGTCATGGATCTCTTTTGTACCAAAGGCGGAAATAGCGATTACTTCAGCTTGACAACCATTTCCTCTCAATTGTTCCATCACTTTTAATCCGGTCATGTCCGGGAGCAAATAGTTCACTATTACCAATTCCGTTTCAGGAGAATTTTTAAGTTTTTCGAGGGCTTCTGTGCCTGTTGTGACTGCGTCAACGCAAAAACCGGCACTTTCCAGCACATTAGCTACTGACCAAAGCATTTCTTCAGAATCCTCGATAATAAAAGCTAAAGGGGAGTTTCTTTCCATAACATTCCAGCTTTAATGTTGTGATACAGAAGTTGCTTTTTTATTTTTCAATAGGAGTAGCATTTTCTGTGCCAAGAATGGAAGTTTTCTCATCCATTTGATTTCATTGACATATATGGGTATTTAAGATCTGCGGAAAGGATGATTGGAGACAGGATGGTATGGCATGGCTTCCATAACTATGGCATCTGCTCCATAGTGAGTGTCCATTCATAAATGGCTATTTTCCGCAATCTCTGCGTCATACTCAGATGTAAGGGCACATTGCGATGTGCCCCTACATACGCAAAGTATTCATGCAGTTAAAATCTTCGTCTTCCTTGACCTTGCAGAAAATATCTTATTTCTGGATGGACACGAGTTAACGCCTGAACACAAAGCCAAGTCCATGGAGATAGATCAGTATGAAGATAAGGAAACCAACCATGACCATTGAATCTGACAACTTGAAGAGTTACATGTTTTGAATGGATGATCTGTTATCATTTATCTAGTATTTGGTGGACCTTGATCTTTCTCAGTAAGGTCTTGTAATCAATACCGAGATTTCGAGCAGCCTTGCTCTTATTTCCATCTGTCTCTATAAGAGCTTCTTCTACAAGTCTCTTCTCCAGAACATCGGTGGCGCTCCGGAGTTTGTCTTTGAGTGTCATCTCCCCATCGGTTGTGTCTAGGGAAACATGAGGATATTTTTCTTTATTTATATGTGAAAGAGAACCGTTGCTCAGCATCAGGTGCTCGGGTTGTATGTAGGAATTCTCATCATTCAAGAGCAAAGCCTGGCGGATAACATTCCTCAATTCACGGACATTTCCGGGCCAGTGATAAGAGGAGAGAGCCACTAGAGCTTCTCTGGATAATCCGGCACATTTTTTTTTGAGTTCTATTTCTGCTTCATCTATGAATCTTTTGGCCAGGCAGGAAATGTCTTCTTTCCTCTCCCTGAGGGGAGGGAGTGTGATGGTGAATTCATTTAACCTGTAATAGAGGTCGGACCGGAATTTACTGGCTTCTGCTTCTTCTCCCAGAGGTTTGTTCGTTGCTGCCACAATTCGAACCTGAACAGGGTGACTCTTCTTTGCTCCTAACCTCTGGACTGATCGTTCCTGCATGGTTCGAAGAAGCTTTTGTTGAG
>JAXHSZ010000141.1:0-6945 GCA_034190725.1 Thermodesulfobacteriota bacterium | reverse complement strand
CGCGCATCCTGTATTCATCTTTAGAAGCTTTGAGCGCTGCTTCTTTTAAAATAGCATCCGGTTCATAAACGACTCTATAGCCTTGCTCGGAAATTCGAAGAGGTAAGATAAAGTCAGGAAGTTGGTCTGGATTCATAGGCTGATATAATGATTTTCTGCATGCATCTATGCCACCGTCTACGCCGACAACCGACCCAATCCTTGTTTCGCATTGTCTAAGAAAATTTTCGTATTTCATATAGGCAGTACAACCGTCCCCCATAACAGAGCCATCCGGATTTGTATAGATCATCTTCCCTGTTACGTATCCAACGGTCGAATCGTTGAAGTTTTTCAATAGTTCACCTAAAGCATCTGATGCGTAAATCGAATTGGCATCTGAAAACACTATAATTTCACCTTTTGCTTCTGTAATGGCCAGATTGAGGGCAGATGTCTTACCTGCACGGGGATCTTGACGGATAAGTTTCACACCTTGTGATGCATATTGTTTGACTATGTCGTCGGTTCTATCTGTGGAGCCATCCGAAATAACTATAATTTCAAGTTTGTTTTTTGGATAATTAAGTGAAAGTTTGTTCTTTATTGTGACCTCGATGCTATTCTCCTCATTGTAAGCGGCAATAAGGATTGTCACATAAGGTTCGTAAAAGTCTTTATTTACCCTGTTATTCTTAATTACTCCAATAAGGAAGATTAAGAGAGGGTAGCCAAAGTAGATATAAAAGATCATGAATATGGAAAAGAAGAATATAAACTTTGAGATAAGCATTTATTAAGTGGTGATTGGTTGATTGGTTCGGTTGTTCAACTCACATACATTTCTGTAATAATTGGCCACAGACCCACACAGACTGACACAGATAGGTATGGTTCATCTATTTAGTGTCCGAACGAAAACTGTCTTTTTCGCCAATCTTTGCGTCAGATAAAAATTTTAATCCTCAAAATATTTAATATATTCCTGCGGTTAAAATTTTGATCTTCCTTGACCTTGACGAAAAATCCTAGTTTTCGTTCAGACACTATTTATCCTTGTTTTACATAATCAATAAATACAGGATAGAAAGCCCTGATAAATTTAAATATTGTCTCCCTGGATTCTGATAATGACTTCCTGTTCATAGGCGTACTTATTCTAACAAAAGCATTGTCTTCACGCTGGTCAACCATCCTACTCCAGAATGATGCAATCTTCTGAGAAAGGGTGTCAGGGTTTGTCCTATCATAGGATTGAAACCAATAAATAATAAGTTGTTTTCCCTGGCCTCGTTCAGCCATCACTAGAGTGTAGGATATGGATTCTTCATTCTTCTGATCGGGTAGGAATTTGCCTTTACTCATGTTTGAAAGCAGCCAACCCTGTCCTGGAAAGCACACCAATGGTGAATGAGCTGCTCCGATTTTCTCTGTGCTGAAATAATAACCTATGTAAAGAGATATGGTCTCTTTGCCGTTGGTATAATTTCGATTGGTATAATCGTCTAATTCCAACGCATCTATTATCCTTTGATCGAGAAGAGTAGTCTCCTCTCTCTTCCAACCATCAATATCTGATAATGCATCACTCAAAGATATATTCTTAACACTCGCTTTTGATGAAGGTTCCCAATAAATAAAAAGACTTGCACAAGCTAAACAGATGATCACAATTGTTAACTTTATGCTGCTGACCGATCCCAAATCGAAAGGACTCCTTTTCCAACGAATATAGTGATTAAAGCAAAGGCAAAGATGATTACACCATATATAGTATGTATAGTTCCCTTTGTAAGGTCGTAATTGAAGTGATAAAAGAAAAGTATCATCAGTAAAACCCTAATAATATTGACAAAGATCGCTATTGGGATTCCGGAAATGAATAAAATCGACCTTAAGACATTGGATTTCAGGGTCAGATAACTAAACACTGCACTGAGTGTCAAAAGTGAAATCAAAGATCTCAAACCGCTGCATGCCTGCACAACCTGAAGTGTTTGTTCTGGAAGGTGGATTACGTTTCCTTCTCTGTAAATAGGCATTCCCATAAGTGATCCTATGAAGACACTTGATTTGGACACAAAGATCTGTAATGGTATAGTCAATGAAGTAAATATTTGAGAAGGTATGGGTATCATAAACAACAACAAACACAAAGGAAAGATTAGTGTCTTGAGTATTAAGAAGCCATAGAAATAGACAAGCACACCAGCTATAAACAGAACTAATGAAAGAGATGAAATCGTTACTATTTCACCGAAATAGGCGAAAAGATAAATAGAAATTGAGAATATTACAAGGAACAAACCCCATCTGGATGGGGACACTTGAGTTTTATACAGAATGTATCTTTTTCTCCATAGTATATAAATGCAGATGGGAATGATGAAAAACCCATGGGAATACTGATCATTGTTGAACCATGCTGAGACAAGGTTTCTCCAGACAGGGAAAAAAGCAATAACAAAGCTTATGACAAGAGCGACTGTGAGTGAGAACTTTTTTGTTATCAAGGGATGACTATTCATTATGCTTTTTTTAGCCACAGACACACACATATATCCATGGATAATAAAAACTATTTCCTCTGCCGATACTAGAGAGAAAATGGAGTGCATAATAATGTAACAAATACTGGAAAGAAGCCATTCGTTATTTATTTATGTTTCATTAAAACATGATTATATGCTTGAATAGATTGGAACCTAAATTCAGTCAATAGCCTTTTAAATCTTGCTCTGGTCTTTGAAATATTGACATATGTTCTGAATCTGGAAAGTGGGGAAACAGCTTCCACCTTTGGTAGATCAGAGTCAATCTCCCATGGATGTAAATAAAACATAAATGGTTTTTCTCTCTTGTTAATGTGTTTCAGTGCCTTGCGTGTAATGAAATATGGCAGGAGCCTGAAATAGCCGCCCCCTGAACATGGCAAATTGTAACCGAAAAGATTAGCGGTGCTAATAGGAAATTCTAAAAGAGTGTTTGGGTTTGTCGAGTTTTTCGGGTTATTTGAGTTATTGGGTTTCTTGAGTTCTTCAATTATCGGTTCTTGGCTGTCCAGATCCCAGAGGAACGGGAAACGGGGCGCTGAGGGGAATCCATAATAATCGTGTTTTATGGGGAAGATGCTTGAGTCGTATTTGTAACTTTCTTCACCCAAAATTCTCAATGCCCACAAAGTATTTTCAGTAATTGAATATGTTGGGGCTCGATAGCCAATAACTTCCTCTCCAATCAGATCTTCTAAAATTTCTTTGGATACCCTGACATCCTCCTGAAACTCTTTTGGTTTCTGATGATATATGACCTGATGACCATATCCATGTGATGCAATCTCATGCCCATGCTGATGAATATCTTTGACCAGTAGCGGATAACGTTCGGCTATCCATCCGAGGATGAAAAAAGTTGCTGTTGTTCTTTCACAATTGGGTGTTTTATCTGATCCGTTGTATGTATCTAGGAGGTCAAGGATGTAACGAGTATTTTTCTCGACGCGACAGTCATAGTTTTCCCATTGTTCCGGTTTGATTACTTTGGAGAACGCGTGTATTTGGAAGTAATCTTCTACGTCTATAGTGAGATAGTTGGTGATTAAATTCATATTAGCCACAGACCCATACAAACATTAAAACTGATTTCTTATTGATTCAACCACTCTGTTTGCTGTCCGGCCGTCCCATAATTCTATCTTACTCCCTTGAGGGGCTTCTCCTGAGAGGATCATATCAACCTTCTCTTCTATATATTTCAATTCACAGAGTTGATTTGTCCCCTTTTCAATGGTGATGGGACGCTCGGTATTGGAACGCATTGTCAGGCATGGAATACCAAGATATGTGGTCTCTTCCTGGATGCCTCCAGAGTCGGTTAAAGCAAAACAGCAGTTGAATACAAGATTCATAAATTGAATGTACCCCAGTGGTTTGAGAACAAACATTTCTTTGGCTTTGTCTAAGGATGCCATGAGTCCTGCTTGTTCCAAATTCTTCTGGGTTCTGGGATGAACCGGAAAGACAAGAGGAATTTTTTCGGAAACACGGATAATGGCTTCACAAAGTATTTTTAAGACATCAGGATTGTCCACATTCGATGGACGGTGCAGTGTAACAAGACCGAACTGTCTCTGCTTTAGACCGAGGTTTTTGCAGATAGTCTGCTCTTCGATTTTATGTCGGAGCATTTCCAGAGAATCGATCATGATATTCCCTACTCGATGGATTTTGTTAGGAGAGATTCCTTCCTGTATCAGGTTTTTGTCTCCATCAGGAGAGGGAGTCCATAGGATATCGACCAAAATGTCAGTCACGAGCCTGTTTACCTCTTCCGGCATGGTCCGATCAAAGGAGCGAAGGCCTGCTTCCAGATGGGCCGTCTTTATCCCCAATTTCACCGCAGCCAGTGTTACAGCCATTGTAGAGTTTACATCTCCTACCACGACAATAAGATCAGGACGTCTTTTGAGAATTGCTTTTTCGTATGCTATCATAACCTGTCCGGTCTGTTCAGCGTGGGTTCCGCTACCAACACCAAGATGAAGATCAGGTTCAGGAAGTCCAAGATCCTGAAAGAAAGAATCAGACATATTCAAGTCATAGTGCTGACCGGTATGAACAATATGAGGGATTGCCCAGTCTTCCTTCACCAAGGCATGGAAAAGAGGAGCAATTTTCATAAAGTTTGGTCTGGCTGCGGCGATAAGGTGGATGAGCATTCCAGAATTTCATTCTCGTTTCATGTAACTGGTTTGATGTCCATCTTCGCTTAAGACACTGGTTTGTTTTGCATCTCTGCTAAGACAATCTTGCTTTAAATGGTTTGCCTTAAGCTATCCGCTTTAAATCAGCATTGAAATCCGAAATTCGAATTAAAAAGCACGAAAAAAATAAAAAGACAGTACCATAACGAACCTGTTTTGGATTCTGAATTTAGATATTCGAATTTTCGGTACGACTGATGTGTTTCGTCAACATTCCAACTTTCTAAAAGTACATACATAAATTTTGATTGATTGCACTAGTCTATGACCGTTACTTCTCGCAACTCCCTTTGTCTTCCCATATTTGAGATATTTATGCCTTCTCTTAAAGCAAAAAACATCCCCACAAGTGCAATAGGAATGGTGCTGAGTGCATGCATAACGATAGCATAGCCAAGGGCAGGGCTTTCAGGTATGGTAAATAAGCTTAAGGAAATCATACAAAGCCAATGGTATGTTCCAACATATCCCGGTGAAGAAGGAATCAGGATACTGATCGTAGTAATAACAAGTACAACAAAACTTGCCCCTATGGGCAGATTATATAACTCCACAAAATCAAAGGCGTAGAATCCAACGGCAAAGAATCCTGCATAGCATACCCAAATGACAATGGATACGATGAAGACAATGACATAGCTTTTTCGATCCTTGAGGGCCACTATGCCTTTTCTGAAAGAGTCAAGCAATTTGAAAATTTTTAAGGCGATCTTATGAGGAAAAGGTTTGGTGAATATTTCAACAACTCGAAAGGGTATTTCAGGTTTTAACTTTAATAAAACCAAAAATCCCGTAATTCCTATGACAAATGTGAAGGTCAAGTAAGCGCTGACTCTGACCGTCTCAGGAAAAGGGTACACCATTATGATGACTCCCATTACGATAAGAAGTGATAATACGTCTAAAATCCTTTCCACAACAATGGTGGCTAACGTTGCACTTCCCGATATTCTCCCCCTCTTTCCAATGACATAGGCTCTGAGAAATTCTCCTAAATGTGCAGGAAGAATCGTATTTCCCATATAACCAATCATAAGAGCTGAAAAAAGAGAATTGCTCTCTATATGCTTAACAGGTTCCAACAGATAACGATGCCTTATTGCCCTGAACCAATGGCTCACAAACATCACAAAAACTGCAAGTATAAGGAGAACAATATCAGCTTTTCTAAGGACTTCTCCAAGTTTCTGCAAATCTACCTGCCGAAATGCCAAATACAGAAAAAAAGCACTTACTAAAAGCCCAAGACACAGTTTAACTCCATTGCTTCTTTTTTGCTTCATTTAGGGCCCGTCTGTCTTAACGCTGATATACATAAACTTGATTTTAGGCAATAAGACAAGGTGTACAGATTAAAATATTTTCTTTAAATCCACTGTTACATTTTTCAGGAGTTTTGATTGTATAATTCCTTGTTGTGTAACCGCCTGAACTCTATGAAATTTTTCATTCCTGTTCTCATATACCTCTATACTCTTTCTGTCTGGATGCACAAGCCAATACTCCTTTACCCCCGACTTTTCATAGACTTCGTATTTTGTCCCCAGATCGTAATAAGCAGTCGATGGGGAAAGGATTTCTATAACCAAGTCCGGAGCACCCTCTACTTTCACATCACCGATAATGGAGAGCCTCTCTTTTGAAATAAATATTATATCGGGTTGAAAGGTATGTTCTTGGCCGAAAAAAACATCTATGGGACTGTAGAGTAATTCCCCAAGGTCGTTTTCTTCTATGTGCTGCAGTAATATGGCGCCTATCTTTCTTGATATTCTCTGATGATATGGAGTGGGGGATGGCACCATTATAAGATCTCCTCCTATGAGTTGATAGGGCGAACCTTCGGGCAATCTCAAGTAGTCTTCATAGGTATATTGTCTCTTTTTCGTTGTTGATATGTTCATATGAGAATTACCATTACTAAATATCATGGGAACTACTTAGTGCCCGAACGAAAACTGTCTTTTTCGCCAATCTCTGCGTCAGATAAAAATTTTAATCCTCAAAATATTCAATATATTCCTGCAGTTAAAATTTTGATCTTCCTTGATCTTGACGAAAAATCCTAGTTTTCGTTCAGGACACTACTTAATATATCCCTGCTCAACAAGATAGAGAAGAATCTCTTGAACAGCTTCCTCCGGACTCATTTCAATACCATACCTGCACTGGCGACAAATCTACATAGACAGGTGCACTGATTG
>JAXHSZ010000140.1:0-9003 GCA_034190725.1 Thermodesulfobacteriota bacterium | reverse complement strand
ACGAATGATGCTTGCAAGCATCACAAGTCTTGTTTCTGCATTGGAAGCTCGTGATTCTTATACAAGAGGCCACTCAGAGGCAGTGGCCCGTATCGTTTCGGGACTTGTAACCCTCACAGGGGGAAGCAAGGAAGAGATTGAGTCGGCAGCCATAGGTGGAAGGCTTCATGATATAGGAAAGATTGGTGTCAAAGACAGTATACTTTCAAAACCCGGCCGACTCACAAGTGAAGAGTTCGCTGTCATCCGACAACATCCCCTTACAGGAGCGAACATTCTCAAATCCATCCCCAGTCTTATGGATATTATCCCTATAGTACTTTCTCATCATGAACGTCTTGACGGAAAGGGATATCCGCAAGGATTGAAAGGTGACAAAATACCTCAATGGTCTCGGATGACAGCTGTTGCTGATACATACCACGCTTTGACCAGTGACAGACCATATCGCAATAGTATGCCTGAAGAAAAGGCACTTCAAATCATTGATGACGTAAAAGGGACCCAGTTATGTCCCGATTGCGTGGACCTTTTCTTTAACTGGCTTCGATTGAGTCGTAAGAAAAATCTTTGACCTAATGACTTCCTGACATCTTGAAGGAACAACTTTTACCCTTTACGCATTTATGTTCGTCCCATCTCCAAACCTTTATTAAAAGCCGTCATGTTACGAGACAGTACATTCTCTTTTTTCTTGAATCTCTTTTCCAGTTCCTCGGAAATGACTTCAGACGGCATTGCTCCTGTTGCTGCGATATAGACCCCTAAAAGAATCAGGTTGGTAGGCCCGACCTCACCAAAAGAACTGATGGATGTATCTCTCGCTGGCACTGAAAGCAACTGAAAATCTTTCCTTGATCTCTCTCCCTCCAGTCCAGTTTGGTCAACAATCATGAGACCGCCAGACCGTACCCTCGGCTCCATTACACTATATTGAGGTCCGTCCATGAGGATTACAGTCTTTGCTTGATCAAGCAGAGGTGAAGAAATCCTCTCCTCAGAGAAGATGGCAGTACATTCGGACAGCCCGCCTCGAGGTTGTACACCATAAGAAGGAAGCCAAGAAACATATTCATACTTCTTGAAAGCTGCGGTTGCAAGGAGTGATCCTATCAGCAAGACACCCATGCCACCTAAACCGGCAATGAAGAGTTCATCTCGGAACGGGTTTTTTTCTTCCATTATTCCTCCTTTTAGAAAAGTTAAATAGTAATCAGTTTTCGTTTGTACAATATTTTCGTATTGGAAATCGTCAAGACGTAAGAGGGTGATTGATAGCTATTGTCTTTTATGACTCTCTATTCGATTCGCTCTACATTCTTGAACTCACCCAGAGGAAACTCAGCCAACACCTCATCCTCTATCCACTGTAAGCATTCTACCGGTGTCTTGCGCCAGTTGACAGGGCAGGCAGTGATCACTTCTACGAATCCGAGTCCTACATTATCGATCTGTTTTTGGAAAGCAGTCTTCAGATATCTCTTTGTTCGCTGATAATTGTCGGGACTTGTGAGAGCGCTCCGGGCGCTGTATGCGCATCCTTTGAAAGTGGCTGCCAGCTCTGCTGTATGTGCCGTATATCCCTCGCTTCCGGCATCGCGACCTTGTGGAGTGGTACTCGTCACTTGTCCCATCACTGTAGTGGGGGCCAGTTGTCCGCCGGTGGTTCCGTAATTGGTGTTGTTACACATGAGGATGGTAATCTTCTCACCACGGGTCAGAGCACCGATGAAAGGACCTGCTCCGATAGCGATACAGTCACCGTCTCCTTGCATGGTCCATACGATTGTATCAGACCGGACACGTTTGATGGCGGTGGCTGCATCCGGAGCTCTCCCATGACCGGGTACCGTAACATCAATATTTGTCCCAAACAATAGGCCTCCGGCACAGCCCACACCCATGATTCCGATGGCTTTGCCGTCAATGTTCAGTTCCTGAAGGACCTCAACAGCGACACGACCTGCTGTGGGATGCTGGCATCCCGGGCAAGACATAAAAGAGGGCATGAGCACAAGCTCCGGCATCCCATGGACTTTTTCTCTTGTCAACATTATATCCTCCGGATGATTATAAATTAAAAAGAGATTGAAGACATTGTGTCTTCAATTGACATTTCCCACAGGTTCTTTCTAGTCGATTCTGTCAACGTTTTTGAATTCGCCCAGGGGAAACTCAGCCAACACCTCATCCTCTATCCACTGTAGGCATTTTACCGGTGTCTTACGCCAGTTGACAGGGCAGGCAGTGATCACCTCTACGAATCCGAGTCCAACATTATCGATCTGCTTTTGGAAAGCAGTCTTGAGATATCTCTTTGTCCGTTGATAATTGTCGGGACTTGTGAGGGCACTTCGTGCACTATATGCACATCCCCGAAATGTGGCTGCCAGTTCTGCCGTATGTGTTGTATATCCTTCGGTGGCGGCATTGCGTCCCTGTGGAGAGGTACTGGTCACCTGCCCCATTACAGTGGTGGGGGCCAATTGTCCACCGGTGGTTCCGTAATTGGTATTATTACACATGAGGATCGTAATTTTTTCACCACGAGTCAATGCACCGACAAAGGGGCCTGCTCCGATGGCGATACAATCTCCATCTCCCTGCATGGTCCATACGATTGTATCCGGTCGGACACGTTTGATGGCGGTGGCTGCATCTGGAGCCCTCCCATGGGCAGGTCCGGTGATGTCAATGTTCGACATGAACAATAAGCCCCCAGCACAGCCTACACCCATGATTCCGATAGCTTTACCATCGACGCCTAGCTCCTCCAGGACCTCCACTGCAATGCGCCCTGCCGTAGGATGTTGGCATCCAGGGCAAGCCATAAAAGAAGGCATAAGCACAAGCTCCGGCATCCCAAAAATTTTTTTTCTTGCTGGCATTTTATCTTCCTAGGTCATATTAATCTCTTTATTTCCTTAAGGATCATGCCTGGAATCGGCATTCATCCCATGTGAAGGAGATGACGTGCTAGGACATTAATTACTAAATTATAAACGACAACTCGAAGAAAAAGGTTTTTTTTGAGTTTGTCCTACTCATGGCTTCTTTTATTCGATGCTATCCACGTCTTTAAATTCACCCAGGGGAAATTCAGCCAACACCTCATCCTCTATCCATTGTACACATTCCACTGGCGTCTTACGCCAATTCACCGGACATGCCGTGATAACCTCTACGAAACCGAGTCCTACATTGTCTATCTGTTTCTGAAATGCTTTCTTTATGTATCTCTTGGTTCGCTGGAAACTATCTGGACTTGTTAGGGCACTTCGAGCACTATAAGCGCATCCTTTAAAGGTAGCTGCCAGCTCCGCAGTATGAGCCGTATATCCTTCGCTTGCGGCATTGCGTCCTTGCGGTGAAGTACTCGTCACCTGACCCATTACAGTGGTGGGGGCCAATTGTCCGCCGGTGGTTCCGTAATTTGTATTATTACACATGAGAATGGTAATCTTTTCGCCGCGAGTCAATGCACCGACAAAGGGGCCTGCTCCGATGGCGATACAATCTCCATCTCCCTGCATGGTCCATACAATTGTATCCGGTCGGACGCGTTTGATGGCGGTGGCCGCATCCGGAGCCCTTCCATGAGCAGGCAAAGTCACGTCAATATTCGCCATGAACAATGAACCTCCGGCACAACCCACTCCCATAATTGCAATGGAATTTCCATCTATACCCAACTCCTTTAGGACCTCGGCTGCAATTCGTCCTGCAACAGGATGCTGACATCCGGGACAAGCCATCATGGCTGGCATGAGCATCAACTCAGGCATCCCGTAAACCTTCTCTCTCACTGACATACAAACCTCCTCACTCATGATAGTTTCTTAATATCATTCAGAATCCTGCTTGGCATAATCATTCCACCGTCGTGAGGGAGATGACGTGCCAGGATATCCAACAAATGCACCTCTGCTTTTCCTTCCACCGCACAACAGACATCATGAATCATTTGACCAAGGTTGTCCTCGACGACCAAAAACTTGCAGCCCTGAAGGACCTTTTCCTTGATCAAGTGGGAAGGAAAGGGCCAGAGGGTTATCGGTCGGATGAGCCCCACCTTTATTCCTTCCTTTTGAGCCATGTTTATGGCTTCTTCACAAGACCGAGCTGGGTATCCGAAAGCGATAAGAAAGAGGTTTGCATTTTCATCTCCATAAACTTCATACTTTACTTCGGAAGCCATCTCCTCACACTTTTTTCGGTAATGCGCGAGCCAGTCGTTATAATCCATACCCATAGATGTTGGTATGAGGCCCGGAGCAGAGTGAATAAAGCGACGACCTTTATCTTTCCGATTGTCTCTGCCGCATAATGCCCAGTCCTTTTCAGGGAGAGGATCGAAATCGATCGTCTTTAACTCCAGAGGTTCCCTGATCTGTCCCAGAATACCATCACTGAGCACCACAACCGGATTGCGATATTTATCAGCAAGATAAAAAGCAAGCTGCATTATGTCATGCACTTCCTGCACGGAAGAAGGAGCAAGAACAATATTCTTGTATCCGCCCGGCCCACCACCCTGAGTGACGGATGTATAATCCGTCTGGGCATGCCTTGTGGTGCCGGCTCCTGGTCCTCCCCGTTGCACTAAGGCTATTACTGCAGGCAGGTCTCCTGCGGCAAGGTGAGACATGCCCTCCTGCATGAGTCCCCAGCCGGGACTCGATGTTGAAGTCATGCACCTCACTCCTGCAGAGGCAGCCCCAAAGAGCATATTGATTGAACCTGTCTCCGACTCTGACTGAACAAAGACTTTTCCCCTTTTAGGAAACTCTCGTGCAAACCATTCCGTTGCCTCATTTTGCGGTGTTATGGGGTAACCAAAAAAACTATCACACTCCGCATTCAAAGCGCCCCAACCTATTGCCTCATTTCCTTGAACAAAAATTCTTTCTCCCATTTTGGTGTACTCCTCTCACAAAGATAGTACTCATCTGTAAAACGCTGTCATGACAATGTGATTATACAAACAGATGGGCAAAACCGTGACTTTCACTTTTCCACTGATGTTGTTCATTGACACAATGTCATGTCAGCTCTTTGGTTTTAGAGAATATCTTCAGGATCAATATTTCACAAAAAAGAGCAACACATTTACTCAGTTCTTCTATTGACTGTTGAAATAATGTAACTGTATGTAAGATTTTATGTTTCAACGCATTGATAGACCTCAAGGGCCATGTGCGGGCACATCCAGACACAGCTCCCACATGCATTACAAAAATCAGGTTTCGTAAATGTGGGAAGGGAGTATCCGGAAGTACTGAATCGATCTCCCAGGACCTCAATGCACCCCCGAGGACAGAATTTCTGACAGAAACCACATCCAAAACAACGATTGTCATCTATAATTACTTCGGCTCTAATCATCATTTCACCTCAACTTCGTTAGTGTAAATGCACCTGTAGGACAATGTTTCACGCAGGAAGCGCAAAAGGTGCAGCCTGCTTCCTGAAAGGATGAAGCCCGTGGAGGGCCTATCCGAAGCGTGCCATTCCGGGTTACAAAGTCGATTGCTCCTATCTTACGGAAGTCTCGACATGCCCCAACACAACGACCACAAAGGATACAGAGATTATGATCGAGGGTGAGGCGTACCTTATCCTTCAATTGATCTTCCTCGATGGGCAAATTCCTGGCCACATAAGGAGGAAAATCTTCCTCTTTGACACCAATGTGTTCGGCAAGATTTGCCAATTCTTTGGGCTTCAGTCTTGGGGGAGGGAATGAGGAGAGAATAATTTTCAGATTGTTGGCTCGAATCTCTTGAACCGTTGGAGTATCGGTATGAACAATCATCCCTTCTGTAGCCGCTGTGACACATGAAGTTGGAAACCCTTTCCCTTCAATCTCCACGACACAAAGGCGACAACAGCCGGGAGTTGAAGGGAGGTCTTTATGGGTACAGAGTGTAGGGATGTAGGTCTCTGCCTCACGAGCCGCCTCCAACACAGTCATACCTTTTTTTACTTGAACCTCGGTACCATTGATGTTCAGGGTAAATGTATTCATCTACACACCTCATTCAGTATTATAAAATTGTTTGTGTAACGATTTTAGGGTTGTCTTCCAATTCTAATAGGAACTTTATGGAACAGATCAGCGTGGGCATAGAGAAAAATTATCTTTTGAAATGTTCATAAGTAAGAATGGTAAAAGCTTTTCCTGAAAAGTTTTTAAACTGTAAGAAAGATCACCTCCTCTTTGTCATCTTTTTTGTATTCATCTTTGTACAACAAAAAATTTAAAAATGTCAATTAAATTATTTTTTGTTTTTTACAAAGAAGAACAATAATACGGCAACTGCCGCCATAATTATATTCAATATAAAGGCATAATCATAGACACCGGTAACGTCTCGAAGAACCCCGGTAACCCAATGAACCAGGATAGCTCCTACGCCATAAAATGGCGTCCATGCCCCGATAATCGTCCCCATGACCTCCTTGGGGAAATAATCTCCGGCACATGCCCCGTATATTGGGAAGGTTACTCCGTAGAAAATGCCTATGCCCCCCACAAGGGCATACAGCATGATTGAAGAGTTCCCAGTAAAGAGTATTCCCGCAAGAAAGGCAGTGATGAAAGAATTTGAAATGATGATGGTCGTTTTTCGTCCAATGGTATCAGATAGCGGCAGAATGGTTAAGACCCCTACCAATTGACATACACCGTGAATTGTGGCCAGAAAGCTCGAACTTTCAAGGGGCAACCCGATTTGATACCTTGCATAATCAACCATAAATGTTGTTATTCCATAAAGGCTGTATGATATGGAGAGATACGATAAGCCTATGAACCAGAATCTGTTGTCTTTCAGGACAATTGAAAATGGTTTTTTCACATGTTGAGAAGTGAGAACAATCTCATTGACTGGGGAAAACTCCTTCTGTCCCCATGCCGAATACCCGGAGTCTTCAGGATCACTTCTCAACAGAATGCCGTTCACTCCCACCATTATAAGGGCTCCAATCCCTAAGAAATACCATGCATTTCGCCAGCTGGAGTGGCTTACAATCAAGGGGAAGACAGCTCCCATGACAGCGAAGCCCATTCCATATCCAGTGGAGAGTATACCCAAGGCAAGCCCTCTTCGATTTGTGGAAAACCACCGCTGTACTACGGTGATGACAGGTGTCCACATTCCTGTGGCTCCAAGGCCGCAGACAGCATAGAAGAGGCATGCCGCCCATAGGGTTTTGACGGTACCCATCAAGAGGGTGCCAATACTCAGGATGAGACAGCATGTTGTGATCACACGTCGAGCGCCGAACCGGTCAGTGAGATACCCTGTGAGAGGGGTCAGGGCAATGTACGAGAAAAGATAGAAGTTATAGATGGATCCACCGGCTGTCCGTCCAAATCCCAGCGTCCGAATCATTTCCGGAAGAACGATTCCATATCCGAGACGGACGGAGTAATTAATAAAAAGATCGACAAAGCATGTTGCCAGGATGATCCAGGCCCAATGGAAGGCTTTTGTTTTCCCGGATGCCATATTTTACTCGTTTGTTATCTATCAGACAGTCTGAAGTTCCTTTAATAGTTTGAAATCATAAAAACAAAAAAATGACTATGTCATTCTGGAAAAATCCTGAACCCAGTGTTTTTTCAAAATATTCCGGAATCTGAATACCGGAACAAGTCCGGCATGACGGGAGAACTTTGGACTGCTAAAATATTAAAGGTTGCTTTTAATAACCTCTTTAATGATCCCAAGAAGTTCATACAAAGAATAAGGTTTTTGCAAAAATGGGAATCCCCTCTCTCGTATGATAGGCCATTTCGATTTATCATCCGCATAACCACTGCTCAGAAGAATTCGGAGACGAGGGTTGTGATAAAGCAGTTTCTCAACCAGTTGAACACCGCTTTGATCATGGAGGACTACATCACTGAATACCAGGTGAAAGTTTTTTTCTTCTCTTTCGAAGATGTTTATTGCTTCACTTGCACTTGCAGCTTCGACTACAATATACCCGTTTTCACGGAGTGCTCTGGTGGCAAATTCACGGACTCCCGCCTCATCCTCTACCAGAAGCACTCGTTCTTTATTCCCCTGGAGTTCATGCAAAGGTGGAATATTATTGGTTTCACGTTCTTGCTTTTCATGGGTAACCGGCAGATAGATCCTGAATGTGGATCCCTGACCTGGTTCACTGTAGACATTAATCCATCCCTGATGCTCTTTTATGATTCCATAGACAACGGATAACCCCAGCCCGGACCCTTCTCCAGGTCCTTTGGTTGTGAAAAAAGGTTCGAATATATGCTGAACGGTCTCCTCGTCCATACCAATCCCTGAATCCGAAATGGAAAGGCAGACAAACCTACCTGGACGGGCGTAATCATATGTCTTCAAGTAACTTTCATCCAATTGTACTTGTTCGGTCTTTATGGTGAGCACCCCTCCATTGGGCATGGCATCTCTGGCATTGACGACCAGATTCATGATCACCTGCTCAATGTTGCCCTGATCCGCACGAATAATCCAGGATCCGGACTGTAAGTCTTTGTTGATTGTGATATCTTCGCTGATCAATCGTGTTATCATCTTGAACATATCATGGACCGTTTCATTGATGTTGAGTGAAGTAAACTCCATTGGTTGCTTGCGGCTGAATAAGAGCAATTGACGTGTAAGATCGGCGGCACGTAAAGAAGCACGACGTATCTGTTTGAGGTTTCTGTAAAGAGGGTCACCTTCGTCAATTCTCATCATCGATAAATCCGTATATCCTTGTACAGTCGTCAAGAGGTTGTTGAAGTCATGGGCGACACCTCCGGCCAATATTCCGATGGCTTCCATCTTTTGTGCCTGGAGAAGCTGGGCTTGAAGACGTTTGCTTTCACTGACATCACGAACGATACCCTGAAGTTCTAAAATGCGTCCGTCATTTGATCGACAGAGAGTCGCAGTGAGAAGGCAGTCCATTGGTGTCCTGTCCTTCTTGTAAAGATTCACTTTGAAGTCTCTGACAAATCCT
>JAXHSZ010000014.1:0-4980 GCA_034190725.1 Thermodesulfobacteriota bacterium | reverse complement strand
GACAAGATTGAGAATTTGGATTCAATCCCCTTTCCGGCCCGTGATACACTCAGACTGCAAATAGAAAGCGGCAATTCTAAAACTGCCAGAATTATTAGCAGCAGAGGTTGCATTGCCGATTGCAGTTTCTGCAGTATCCCCCCATTTGAAAGGTTCCAGAAGGGACGACTCTGGAGGGCCCGTTCACCTGAGAATATATTGGATGAATTGACTCTTCTGAAAGAGGAGTTTGGAGTAAAGACAATTCTGTTTGCTGAAGATAATTTCATCGGCCCGGGTGAAGTCGGGAGAGACCGCATTGAGAAGATAGCTGAGGGGATGATTTCAAGAGGATTGAAATTGCGTTTCAGAATACTCACCACAGCGGAATCCTTGATTTACTGTGAACATTTACTCCCCTTACTGAAGAGAGCGGGTCTTGATAGAGTCATCGTTGGTATAGAGAGTGCTTCTCCATCAGCCCTTGAGACATTCAATAAAAAGACCACATTAGAACGGCATTATCAAGTTGTTGATTTACTCACTCAGTATAATATTGTTCTCCACCTTGGTTTTATGATGTTTCATCCATACGTGACGATTGATGACCTCAGGCAAAATGCCGAATTTTTAAAGAAAATCGACCACGCTTGTTTTTTTCAGTACTTCTCAAACAGAATGGAGCTTTATCCCGGGGTGGCCATCTTCAAGAGGATGAAAGATGAGGACATGATTCTCTTCGAGGATGAATATAAAAGAGGTTTCTTGTACAGATACGCTGAACCTCACATAGAGAATCTGGCCAGAGGTCTCACCCCTATTCGAAGAAAGATGACAGACGTGGATAGATCTCTGCTCGACATGGATATATGGGTAACTGAGAATAACAATACAAATGAACACAAAGAATTTACAAAAGAATATAAGGGGTTAAGGAAACGGTTTTCATCTGCAAACCTGGGGTTTTTTTGCAAATCTGTTGAGAATTTAGAGTCAGGGTGGGATTCAGAGGCCTTTGAATATTCTAAAGAGTACTATTTGAATGATATAGAGAAACTGGACAAGGAATTGATGTCAATGATCAATAGAAAAGAGGTGAAAGATTCATCCTGTGATGATAGAGAACTGATCGGAGATACAAGGGAATCTTACGTGTGTTGAGTGACACTTTCTAGAAATCTATTTTTATATAAACAGGAAAATAATCTGTGATCAGTATAGTCAATGTGTACAAAACGTATCCCTATGATCAAGCAGCCTTGATAGATGTGAGTTTAGAAGTTGACAAGGGAGATTTTGCATATATTATCGGCCTGAATGGAGCAGGGAAGACAACTCTATTGAAATTGATTTTTTGTGCGGAAAGGCCGACAAAAGGAGAGATTTTTGTCGATGGCATGAATATTGCAGAATTGAAAAAATCAAAAATCCCTTTTTTAAGAAGGAAAATAGGTGTAATCTTTCAGGATTATAAGTTGTTGAATAATAGAACGGTCTTTGAAAATGTCGCACTTGCATTGGAGATTGTGGGAGAAAAAAAGAAGTCGATTCAAAAGAAGGTCTGGGGGGTTTTGCAATTGGTCGGCCTTCACAGTAAGTCCAATTCTTACCCAATAACCCTTTCAGGGGGAGAGCAACAACGCACTGCCATTGCGAGGGCAATGGTAAAAAATCCGTTGATTCTCCTTGCAGATGAGCCTACCGGTAACCTGGACCCGGATGCCACGAGAGATATCCTCAAACTTTTAAATAAGATAAATCTACGCGGAACAACTGTTTTTTTTGCTACTCATAACCCGAAGCTGGTTCCCAAAGACCATAAAAAGGTATTTATTTTAGATGATGGAAGGATGGTCAGTCCCTGAACCGTGTGGTTGTATTGCAGTTCACTGATGTGTGTTCACATTTAAAGCCGGATCTCAATGCTGCCCCACAAGTCAGACGGACGCCTACTTGGATTTTCAAATGCTATTGAGGAGGATCATGTATTATTAGGGAGAGCCGTAAAATATGAAACAGGGCACTTTCCTCAGTTGTATAAATACAGGCACTATAGCAATAACATTAACGATTATTAATTTTTTTCTCATTATTTCTCTCAATTTAGGCCATGTCCTGAATATGTGGAGGAAAGACGCACGTGTAACCCTTTATTTAGAAGATGGTTTAACGCTTTCGGAAATAACACAGGCAAAGAATAGGATTGCAGGGTTCAATGAGGTAGATGCAATAAGGTATATATCTCAAGAAGAGGCATTTCTTCTCTTAAAGAAGAATCTTAATTCATCCGATAACCTTCTTGACGGATTCGGCACGAATATCCTGCCATCGTCTTTCGAGGTCAGGTTAAAAGAGGAGATTCTCACTTTCAAAGGGCTTGAGAATTTTGTTGCAAAGATAGAGAAGGTCAAAGGAATAGAAGAAGTCAATTACGACAGTGACTTGATTTCAGGCATTTCTACCTTTTTCACTGTCTTTAAAGTCGGAAATTTGACACTCGGTATAATGCTGTCCCTTGCTACTGTATTCATTGTCTCCAACATTATAGGGTTGAGTGTGTATGCAAGGAGAGAGGAACTGGAAATAATGAAATTGATGGGGGCAACAAATTTTTTTATAAAGGCTCCCTTTTTATTGGAAGGGCTCATCCAGGGACTTCTTGGCTCTTTATTCTCACTGTTGATACTTTTTGGCATTTACAAGGTATTCATATCAAAGATGGGCCTTTTTCTCAATGTATACCTGGATGGCTCAGACCCTTTGTTTCTCCCCTTAAATTGTATTATATTGATTGTAATCTGCGGGATGTTATTGGGAATATTCGGCAGTACGATTTCATTGAGAAGATTTCTAAAGAATAAATGGGCCTGAGATGAATAAAGTTCTTGTTATATTTGTTGTTCTTCTCTTTTTTTGTAATGGTGCATCCTATGGAGAAGATAATGATTCTAAAGGGTTGATCACTAAGAAAAAGACTGAATTGAACCGTATTAAGAAGAATATTAATGAGAAAGTCAAGAGGGTAGAAGCTTATGGAAAAAGAGAACTATTGGTTTTATCCAAACTGAACAGTATAGAAAAGGTTCTTTCTCACAATGCTGCAGAGATTCACTCAATTGAAGATAATATTGAGGATGTGAAAGAGAAGATCATAGATATCAACGAACAGATTTCCAAAATAGATGAAGACATGGAAGTCATACATTCGAAGTTAGAACCCCATCTCATTGTCCTGTATAAATTAGGTGAAACAGGACTTTCAAGGGCTCTTCTCTCTCGATGTTCCTATGACGATATATCAAGAACTCGCAGATCAATAAATATGATCCTTCGCCGTGATTTGGAGATGATGAAGAAACACAAGAATGATCTGCTTTTGTTGAGCAAGAAGAAAAAGGAACTGAAAGAGGAAGAAGAAGAGTTGGCTCTTCTGAAGGAAAATTATGAGAGTCAAAAATCTGAGATAAAGAAGGAGATTTTCAGGAAGTCGGGGATACTGAAGATCCTACAAAGAAAGAAAGATGCTGATTTAACTCAGCTCAAGAAATTAAAAGGGAACTCCAAGAACCTCCAGTCCATGATAGGAAAACTGGACAGAGAGAGATCGAA
Organism: Thermodesulfobacteriota bacterium; assembly: GCA_034190725.1. Classification (GTDB taxonomy): domain Bacteria; phylum Desulfobacterota; class UBA8473; order UBA8473; family UBA8473; genus JAXHSZ01. Next base: position 1,392 of record JAXHSZ010000014.1, on the reverse strand, counting down.
GACGGCAAAAAAAAGCAAATCAGTTGATAAAAGGTATGGTTTTGCCGCATTGATGGGGAAGTTGGATGCTCCGGTTTCTGGGAAGATATTACCCCTCTTTGGAAAACAGGAGAATCCCATACTGAATACGTTTACATTTGGCAAAGGAATTGATATACTGGCACCCATGGGATCTGAGATAAAAGCAGTCTACAATGGAGAGGTTTTATACTCTGATTGGTTTAAAGGTTATGGAAAAATAATTATAATAGATCATGGGAATTCTTACTATACTTTGATTGCGCATGCCTCCAAATTGCTCAAAAGAGTAGGTGACAGGGTAAGGAAAGGAGAAGTGATTGCCTTGGTGGGAGACACTGATTCTGTAAAAGGCCCCCATCTCTATTTTGAAATTCGTCATCATGGAAAGCCGCAAGATCCTGTAAAATGGCTTGCTATGCCTGTTGCTAGGTAGTGTCCATTCATAAATGGTCTTTTTGCCCAATATCTGCGTTATGCTCAAAAAATAATCCTCGGAATATCAAACATATGCCTGCGGTTATTTTTTTCGCATGCCATGATCTTGAACAAAAATCCTCATTTATGTATGGACACTAGGTAGTGTTCATACATAAATGAAGTATTTTTACAGGTCAAGGAAGATGATGATTTTAACCGCATGAATACATAGAGTATATAGGAGCACATTGCAATGTGCCCTTACATCTGAGTCTGATGCAGGGATTGCGGGAAATAGCCATTTATGGATGGACACTGGGTAATATCAATAGTTGAATAGGAATTGGGAGGAAAATATGTCTTCTAGAAAAGTTAAACATAGAAAATTGCTGCTCATTACATCCATGGTCCTCATATTGGGATTTGTATTAAGCATCGGATGGATGAAAAGAGTATCGGCCGTGAATGAGCAAACATATGAAAAGCTCAAAATATTCACAGACGTTTTGTCCATAGTGGAGAAGAATTATGTTGAAGAGGTAGATGCAGAAAAACTCATCTACGGTGCTATAGATGGGATGCTGCATATTTTAGACCCTCACTCGTCATTCATGTCACCGGAGTTGTTCAAGGAGTTGAAAGTAGAAACAAAAGGGGTTTTTGGGGGTCTGGGCATTGAGATTACAAAGAGAAACGGTGTTCTCACAGTCATATCACCGATAGAAGATACTCCCGCCTACAGGGCCGGGATCAAGGCTGGAGATCAAATCGTGAAGATCGATGGGAAACCCACAAAGAACATGAGCTTGATGGATGCAGTGAAGTTGATGCGGGGACCGGCAGACACACAGATAACGATCTCAATAATGCGGGAAGGATTTTCACAACTGGAGGATTTCACGATAACGCGGGCGATTATCAAGATAAAGAGTGTCAAACACGAGATGCTTGAAG
>JAXHSZ010000139.1:0-10209 GCA_034190725.1 Thermodesulfobacteriota bacterium | reverse complement strand
TCGTTAGTGGAACCATACAAGAGGTATGTATTTCCAACGAATGGCTTTTACGACAATGATTTTGGTGTTATCATGGAGCACATTATTAAAGAATTGAAACCCACTCCACTCAAGATAGCCTTGTGCTATCCGGATGTGGAATCAGGCAAGGTCGCGAGGCGAGCAGTTGAGGAGTGGGCCGAATTTTTTGGTGTAAGTCTTCATCTGGAGGTTACTCCCTCAGCTCTTGTGGATGTTACTTCCAATGTTATTAAAATGAAGAGAGCCGGAATAACCCATATCCTGATACATTCCACTGCACCGGGGACGGTTTTTCTTCTTAAGGATATGAAAAAGCTTGGATTCAATGTCCCTGTTTTCGGGTCATCTGCCACATGCACAGAGGATATTATCAGTATAGGCGGGGATATATCGAAAATATATGTGGGCGCAAGCCCCTATAGCTCGTGGTATGAGGACAGTCCGGGCATGGCACAGTTAAGGAAGATAAGCATGAAATACAACTCCGGTGCCAAAGAGTCATACAGAATAAAGAGCTATGTATTGGGATGGGTTATCCCTGAAATCCTTTGCGAGGGTGCGAGGAGGGCAGGAGAAGACCTCAACGGGGAAACTCTGGCGGCAGCTTTGGAGACGATAAATGAGTTTGATACAAAGGGTTTGTGTGGCCCTATAACCTATACCAATACCATGCATTATGGGTTAAATTACAACAAGCTTTTCAGGGCTGATCCACCGACAGGGAAACTTATCCCAATTACGGACTGGAGGCGGGCCCCTTCTAAGAAATAAAGAGGTGTTTAAGAAGTAAAAATTACCTTGAATTTTAATGACTCCCTGGTATTATGGCATGAAAGTTCTACTGAGTGTTCATCCAGAAACGTGATATTTTTTGAAAAGGGTCTGTGCAAAAATAAGTGATTTTTGTACAGACCCAAAGTCAGGGAGACAATGATTTTCATCACAGGAATACATTGAGTAGGTGGGGGCACATTGCAATATGCTGTTCCATCTGAGTCAGATAAAGAGATTGCGGAAAATGGCCATTTATGGATAGGCATGAGATATGAACACATAGAGTGAGGAGGTCAAAAATGGATTACAATTTTAATCAAGAAGAATTGAACATAAGAGATACCATAAGGCAATTTGCCAAAAAAGAGGTCGCGCCTTTAGTCGATCAGATAGAAAGGGAAGGGAAGATGCCTGAAGATCTGATCAATAAAATAATTGATCTAAAGATATCCGGGCTGCCTTTTCCAGAGAAATGGGGAGGTTCTGGGGCCTCCTTTGTCAGTCTTCTATTGGCAGTGGAGGAGCTTTCCTATGTTTATCTCCCATGCATGTTTTACTCCCTTGTGTCTTCTATGGCAGCCTACGGATTCATGTCATTCGGCAGCGACCATCTCAAGGAAAAATATTTAACAGGGCTTTTGACAGGTTCAATAACAGGGGCCTGGGCTTTTACAGAACCGGATACCGGGTCTGACCCAAAGCAGCTCAAGATGAAGGCGGTGAAAGACGGAGATGACTGGATCCTGAACGGAACCAAAAGATTCATAACAAATTCGGGCAGAGCAGACATAGCAGTAATATTTGCCACCTCTGAAGATGGGATAACTGCTTTTGTGGTAGAGACGGATAATCCAGGATATACGGTCGGAAGGAGAGAGCAGTTTCTTGCTTTTAATGGTACGGATAATGGAGACATTATACTCGAAGATGCCAGAGTAAAAAGTGAGAATATTCTCGGAAAAGTAGGAGAGGGGTTTAATATTTTACTTGGGGTAGAAGTTTTTGCAAAAGTGGCTTCATGTGCAGGAAATGTCGGTCTGGCTCGGGCTGCTCTCGATCTTGCATTACAATACGCAAAGGAAAAGACCCACAGAGGCACCCCGATCGGATTGAAATTTCAAATGACACAGTGGAATATAGCAACCATGGCGGCAAAGGTGGCTGCCAGTCAGGCCTTTCTCTATTCCGTTGGTGCAAAAATGGATAAAGGGGAAAATGTCTCCAGCGAATCATCTCTTCTGAAAATATTCACCGGTGGTGCAGCCAGAGAAGTGGCCTCTGATGCTGTTCAGGTTCATGGTGCATATGGTCTATCGAAGGAATATGCCGTGGAAAGGCTATACAGAGAGGCGAGGTTTAATGAAGTCATTCTGGGAACCAACGAATTGCAGCGAGTAATCGCAGCAAATGTATTGTTGAGAAGTTGAATGATGTCTGAAAAAAAAGCTCCTTTTGACTTTGTTTCTACCGAGTATATCAAAATGAATTGTTGCACAAGTGACAGGAGCAATAGGGTGGAATCAAATAATATTGGTCGTAGATGTGATAAAGCAAAATAATGAAGGAGGAAATCTGTGAAAAAATGGGCATTTGTTTCTGTTATGACAATCGTTGTTCTATTTGCTGTGACGACAAACACTTATTCTGAAAAAGTCAGAGGAGTAACAAACGATACCATTAAAGTCGGTATCATTCTCGATCAAACAGGCCCCGCTGCAAATGCAGTCATTCCCTTAACCAAAGGGATCAGGAGTTTGTTCCGATACATCAATGAACAGGACGGGATCCAAGGAAGAAAGTTGAAAGCATTGTTCGAGGACGATCGCTACTCTATCCCAATGGCTGTGTCTGCATTCAAAAAATTGATCTTTCGTGATGAGGTCGTCTCTTTGATCGGGCCAACAAGCACAAGCGGTGCAGTTGCCTTATCCAGGAACATAGACAAACAAAAAATTCCAACATTTCCAGCATCATCCGCTGAAAAGATGGTGAGTCCCTTTAAACGGTATATCTTTACTATTCAGGATATCTATCCGGGGCAAATGAAAGTGATAGTAGATTACATCTTAAAGGACTTGAAAGCAAAGAACCCAAGGATAGCGTTTGCCTTCCCGGACAATGAAGCAGGTAGGGCCGACCTGGAACCAGGGCTTGAAAGGTTGAAACATTACAATTTGGAGCCTGCTTCAAAAGAGGTAATCAATCCCGGCGCAATTGAAGCAACTTCACAGGTGATGAATCTGAAGAGGGCGAAGGCCGACTATATTATCCTTTGTGGTTCACTGCCTCAGCCAACCATAGTTCTTCTGAGAGAGTTAAAAAAGTTTGGCCTGAATGTCCCGTTATTCGGCACTTGGGCCACATGCAACGAAGATGTGATACGTATCTGTGGCGATTCCTCTCAGTTGTTCTATGGGATCAGTGCCATGAGTTCATGGTATGATAAGGGCCCTGGAGTGGCAAAGATGAGAGAGGTTACACTGAAGTATGAGCCGGGTAGCGAAGAGCCCTATAGAGGGAAGACCTATACGTATGGCTGGGTATTGGCTACAGTAATGATAGAAGGATTCAAAAGAGCAGGGAAGAATCTCAGCGGTGAGACTCTGGTGGAGACTTTGGAAGGGATGCAGAACTTTGATACGGGAGGACTGACCGGGCCGATAAGTTATAGCCCGAAAAGCCATAAAGGTGGAAGCACTTGGAAGATCTTTAAAGCCGAACCTTCTACGGGGAAGTTCATCCCAATGACGGAATGGAGGAAACCCCTGTAACGGATATTTTTTTCAGGATATACACCACGAGAAACATTTGCTAAGGCCACATAAATTGCACCTTATGGATGCTTACATTTCGGTTTCAGGTGTCAGTGTTCAGGTTTCAGATGTTTTCTCGCGTATAACATCTGACACCCAACACCTGAAACCTGGAGGAATGCAAACAAAATGGAAACTCCTTCTGTCTTGGTATGAAGAATGCTGATTCATCCAATGTTCTTCATATGCGGTGACTTTTTGAGGAGTCTCTATTCGAGAAGGATAAAGGGAGAAAGCACATGACAAAGCAATTACGACTGTTCATAATTCCGGGTTTTTTCGTTTTTCTTTTTGCAGTTATCATTCTGTTCGGTATCACATCCAAAGGCTATTGCGGCAAAGTCAGGGGTGTCACTAAAGACATGATACGAATGGGAGGCATATTCGATCTCACCGGACCTGCAGCAAATTATTATATTCCCATGAAAAAGGGACTGAGAAGCTTACTTCAGTTTATAAACGACAATGGAGGGATAAACGGAAGAACCCTTAAAATGCAGATCGAAGATGATCGGTATTCCATTCCCATGGCCATCTCAGCGTTCAAGAAATTAGTGTTTCGAGACGGGATCATTTCTTTGATGGGTGCTTCGGGCACAGGTGGAGCTGTTGCACTTTTAAAAAGCATTGAGAAAGAAAAACTCACAACATTCCCACCATCGACAGCCGAAAGCATGGTGAAACCTTTCAGACGGTACATCTTTACCATTCAGGATATTTACCCGAATCAGATGAAGGTGATTATCGATTATATTGTCAGGGATTTAAAGGCACAGGGGAAAAAAATTGCATTCGTCTTTCCTGATAATGAGTCAGGAAGATCGGACTTGGTGCCTGGAGTGGAGAGACTGAAACACTATCATATGGAACCCATAGCAAAAGAGGTCATCAACCCGGGTTCCATAGAGGCCACATCTCAGGTCATGAACCTGAAGAGGATCAAGGCTGATTATATTGTTTTATGCGGAGCGATTTCTCAGACAACCATCGTTTTATTGAGGGAGTTAAAAAAATTCGGTCTGACGGTTCCCGTCTTCGCCAGTTGGGCGGCTTGTAATGAAGATGTGATACGCATATCAGGTGACGCATCAAGCTCTTACTATGCGGTGAGTTCCATGAGTTCATGGTACGATGAAGGTCCGGGAATCGAGAAGATGCGTGAGATTACCCTCAAGTATGAACCCGGCACGGAGAAGCCGTTTCGCGGCAAGACATACACGTACGGTTGGGTCCTGGCAACAGTGATGTTAGAAGGGATAAAGAGAGCTGGCAAGGATATTGACGGGGAGAGCCTGGTGGAGAGTATTGAGACCATGAAGAGCTATGATACCGGAGGATTGACAGGCCCCATACGCTTCAGCTCCACGAATCATAAGGGTGGAAGCACCTGGAAGATTTTCAAAGCCAACCCGTCGAATGGGCAGTTTATTCCCATGACGGATTGGAGAAACCCTGAGTAAAGGTTGCCCGTCATTCAATTTTTATGTTTACAGAGACGTTGTTCAGAGCTTGTAGGTTTCAGGTGTCTGGTTTTTTTAAATGTGAGGTAATTCCCTGTTCTTTCTTAACCTTACTCAGACGATCATACAGTACAGAAATTAAAATTTGCCAGACGTTGAACCATGCTGATAGGTTTCTGTGTCATAGCATTAAACCCATACAAAAATCCAGAGAAACGTGTCACATCTCTTTGTGGCCCAGTAAGACCAACCTTAAATATCAAATATCCAACAACTACTTGAGTTCCAATCAATACCCATTCGTCCTTTGTGGCAAAATGAAAAGTCTAACCTTGTTCTGAACGAATTCAAAGATTTTCAGTTAACTTCGTCAACGTAAGCTCACATCAGTTCTCCCACGTCATTTCGAACCAAGCGAGAAATCGTATTCCACAGGAGTTTACAAGATTTCTCGTCGCTGTTGTTCCTCGAAATGACTGCAATAAGATTGGTGAGTCCCATCCAGAAATAAGATATTGTTTGCAATGTCAAGGAAAACCAAGACTTAAGGAAGAGGATAGGTTTCCGATTTCAATATCTCTGAATTTAAAGAAAGGAGTGCAAAATGGAAGAAGTTTTGAGTAAGATCGAGGATATCACATCAGATCCTTATACCTATGTTGCCGGGATTAAGGAAAGGACAGAAAAGAAGATTATTGGATGCTTTCCTATGCACGTTCCCGAAGAGATCGTCCATGCAGCGGATATGATCCCTGTAGTGATATGGAGAAGCAATGAATCAGTAACATGGGGGCATGCCCATGTACCACCTTATGATTGCGGTATTACAAGAAGCTTTGTGGATGATGCTGTTCGAGGGAAGCTGCACTTCATGGATGGAATGGTTTTTCACGTGCGTCAATGCTTACAGGTTGGAGAGTTTCCTCTTATTATAGAGAGAAATGTCAAGCCGGCTTACCAGGGGATTTTATACTTGCCTCCAATTTATGAAGGAGAAGCTGTAAAATCATTTCTACGAAAGGATTTGGAATCTTTCAAGGATTCATTGGAAGATTTCAGCGGCAAGAAGATAAGCAATGATAGCCTGAAAAACAGTATTGAGATATACAATGAGAATCGCAGCCTTCTTCAAAGGGTATATGAAATAAGAAGAGAAAAACCTGGGATATTGAGAGCAAAAGATGTAATGCGGATCGTATGGTCGAGCATGTTAATGCTCAAAGAAGATCACAATGAATTACTCAAGGAGCTCATCAATACGATGGAGAAGAAGCCCGGTGGGACAGAAAATGATGGGATTAAGGTTATCCCAGTCGGATGTCTCTGCCAGACTTTACAATTCGATTTCCTTGACATGATTGAGGATTTGGGCATGATTATACCTGATGATGATCTTTATGTGGGTTCCAGGTATTTTGCAAACCCTGTTCATCTTGATGGCAATCCCATAGAGGCCCTGGCTGATCGTTATCTCACTAAGACTCCCCTCTGCCCCACCAAGGGAGTTTGGGATGTGCACTGGGGCGATGAGATCATAAAGATGCTGAGAGAGAACAAGGCCAAGGGCGTTATTACAATACGTGTCAAATATTGTCCTCCTCACACCTGTTATTATCCTGACTTCAAAAGCAAGATGGTGGAAGAGGGAGTGCCTGAAGTAATGATAGATATGGAGCACGAGGTCATTTCGTTGGAAGGGATCAAGACCAGGTTACAATCATTTGCAGAGACTATGGGAGGTGTATAATGGACGTACAATATAAAATAAATCGGCTTGAAGCAACTAATGATATTCGACCAATGGTGAACAGACACTGGGCAGATCTGAGATCAGCCAAGGAAAGAGGAGAGAAGGTTGGTTGGGCATCGGGGCCCTCTTTCATGTTCCCTTATGCCATGGGCATGAAATGTCACTTTATGGCAGGATATGCATCATACTGCGGCGGAATAGGGGCTGCAAATGATGTGTTGAAGGTGGCGGAGATGACAGGGGATCTCCCTGAAACATGTTCCTATCATAGGCTTCACATGGGGATGGCTGAAGCCGTCAAGAGAGATCTGCCGGTAATGCCGGAAGCCATACTTCCTTTACCTGACTTGATGGTTGCCGGACGTTATTGCACTGAACAGTCTCATTATGCTGAAGGGCTTTACCGGAGGATGGGAATTCGTGTTGTGCCTGTTGAGTTGCCGTTTGTCTTCAGAAAGGAAGATCGACCGAGGATCAGGGAGTTCGTATACAGACAGTTTACAGAAGTTGTCATCCCCGCACTGGAAGATGTATGCGAAAAATCATTCGATTATGATAGGTTGAGTGAAATCCTGAGCATACTCAAGAAGACGGCCACTATTCGAAATAAATGCTGGGATTATTTCAAAACAAAGCCATCTACTTGGACTCTGTGGGATTATGCTGTGAGTATGGCACCCGTCATATATATGATGGGTGATCCGGCAGGTATACCCTTCTATGAAAAGCTCTTGAAAGAACTGGAGGAGAGGAATGAGAAGGGCATTCCTGCAATGGCTCCAGAGGGGGAAAAATATCGCATATACTGGGATGGTTGGATTCCATGGGCATTTTTAGGGAAATTTATGCGTAAGTTTACCCCAAATGGGGCTCTTTGTCTGTGTGGAAGATACCCTTGGGAGATGTTCCCTCATCCAGAACTCTTAGACCCCGAACATCCGGTTGATACTGTTGTAGACTATATGTACGGCGAGGAAGCCGGACTTGCGGGCAATATGGCCCCAAAACATTCAATCGACTTTATAAGTGATTTAATAGATGAATATTCTATCGATGGGTTAGTTATGTTCTCCTCCAAGTCTTGTAGGATGTGGAATCTATCATACTTGGATGTCATAGACGCCATAGATAAGAAGAAAGGGATACCTGGAGTTGTTATTGAGGCCGACATGATTGATCCGGATATGGTTTCTGACTCTCAAATAGATACAAGACTCGAAGCGCTATTTGAAACAATAGATGGGAGAAGGAGAAAATAGATTATATTGAATGATAACGAGGAGGATACGTCCGAGATGGAAAAGAAAGTGTTCATAACCGGAAATGAGGCGATTGGGTATGGAGCTGTCTATGCAGGATGTACACACTATTTTGGTTATCCTATCACACCTCAAAATGAGATCATCGAGTTCTTTGCAAGGGAATTTCCAAAGATGGGGCGGTGCTTTGTTCAGTCGGGAAGTGAGGTGAGTTCCATAAACATGCTCATCGGTGCAGCCGCTGCAGGCGTAAGGGCCATGACCTCGACAGCCAGTACGGCCTTCAGCCTGATGCAGGAGGGGCTCTCCGCCCTGGCCGCAGCAGAGCTTCCCTGCGTTATTGTTGATGTGCAAAGGGGAGGGCCCGGAGCAGGCACTACACAGACGGCACAGATGGACTATTTTCAGACGACACGGGGGGCACACGGTGATTATTGTAATATTGTCCTTGCCCCGTGCAATGTGCAGGAAAACTGTGACTTTGTGCAATTGGGATTTTATCTGGCAGACAAATACAGACATCCGGTGATCGTAATGACGGATGGACTCGTAGGGCAGATGAAAGAAGACGTGGTACTCCGTACAATGGAGTTCGGTCCTCTGCCGGACAAGGAGTGGGCACTCAAAGGTTCCGCCTGCAGAGACTATAAGCGAAGTTATCTTCACAACTACCCTGGTTTCGGGGTGTTCGGCAGGTACAACAGTTATCTGGAATACCTGGAAGGTGTGAACGAAAAGTACGAAAAGATGGCATCTTCCGAGGTCAGGTACGAAGCCTATGAATTGGATGATGCCGAAATTGTTCTTATATCCTATGGGTCCACGGCCAGGGCGGCATTGGGGGCTTTGTCTCAGGCCAGAGAGGAAGGGATAAAAGTCGGGATGATTCGTCCCATCACCTTGTGGCCCCTTCCTGAAAAGGTCATCAAGAAAGTCGCCTCGGAAGTGGATAAGTTATTGGTCGTGGAGGACAGCATCGGCCAGATGGTCAAAGATGTGAAAGCAGCAGTGGAAGGTGAGGCTGAAGTTCATCTCCTGGGTATCTTCGGCAGACATCTGAAAAACACCAGTGGTATGATTTTCCCTGACACCATATTGCAGGAAATAAGGAGGCTTCAATGAGTGCAAGCAAAAAAAAGAAGAAGGATTATGTGAGACCGCAGTCCATTCTGGGTATGGAGGCCCCTGTTTGTCCAGGTTGTCAATACGGTGTCGTCAACAGACTCATAGGAGAAGTGATAGACGATTTAGGAATTCAAGGAAATACAGTCTTCGTTGCAGGGGTCGGTTGTCATGGCCTGGCCCAATTGCTTGTGAATACGGATACGATTCTCGCCCTTCATGGGAGAGCGGCGGCAACGGCAGGGGGGCTGAAGTGGGCATTGGGGAACGATTCCGTGGTCTTTACCATTCAAGGGGATGGCGATTTAGCTGCCATAGGTATCGGAGATACCATTCGGTCCATCAACAGGGGAGAGCAACTTACCACCATCTTCTGTAATAATGCCGGTTACGGAACAACCGGAGGGCAAATGGCCCCCACATCCCTGCTGGGACAAGTGACGGCCACAACTCCCCTTGGAAGGGATCCACAAAAGACGGGGCTTCCCTTTCATGTCGCAGAGTTTGTTGCAACACTCCCCGGAGTTGTCTATTCAGCACGGCACAGCCTTACTTCCTTTGCCAATTACAAGAAGGCAAAGAAGGCGGTACAGACGGCTTTTCAAAAGCAGATCGATGGAGTGGGATATGGCTTTGTTGAAATTCTCGTAGTAACTCCCACATGTTGGAAGATGTATCCCCTGGAAGGTCTGCAATGGGTAAAGGAACAGATGATGGTTGAGTATCCTCTGGGTGAGTTTAAAAACATCGACAAGATTACAACCGGACACCGTCTGGGATAGGAGGAGGGTCCATCACATGGCAGATGTTGTCATAAATAAGGAAGCATGCAAGGGCTGTGTTTACTGTGTTGAGTTCTGCCCTGTAGAATGTCTTACCATGAGTGATCAGTTTAATGCAAGAGGGTTCTTCTATCCTCTCTTTGGGAATGAAGAGAAGTGCACCGGATGCGGCGCATGCGCTTGTCTCTGTCCGGACTTTGTGATTGAGGTACATAATTAAGTTATGGA
>JAXHSZ010000138.1:0-3537 GCA_034190725.1 Thermodesulfobacteriota bacterium | reverse complement strand
GATCCCCCGTTTCTTCAAAACATCTACAACTCTTTCATCTAAATAATCAGGAAAGTCTGCAAATATACCCTGACTTTCATCAATAACATGGCATTCAGTAATATTTCTCCCAAAGCGCTTCGATCGTCTGATATGATCAACCAACTCGTTGACAGATAAGTTTCGCGGCATTACCGTCTCATTCCCGGGGCATATTCACTTCCCCTTACACGGTATGTTTGGGGAGCGCTCCCTATATCACATTTCAAAACATACAAATATGTCTGATAATATTTTAAAGGTATGCTGTGTATTAAAGGTTTGAGTTTTTATGTGAAGAAGTGTAAGACAAAAGCTATTGTGTGTCAATTGAAAAGGTAACACAAGATATGGTATGTGGTCTGGAGGTATTCCGGTGAGATTCATATAAGATGGGACAGACCTTTGTTTCATGAGTGTAACAATTTGCAAAAAAAGGCAGGGTCAAATGAACCTGCCTTTTTTTGCAAGTGATCTGAACTTGATCTATTTCTTCATTAACAGCCTCTTCCTCCCCAAGGCAGCAATACCTATTAAACTGGCACCGAGTAAAAGCATGGTAGCGGATTCAGGGACAGGGTGTGAAATAAAAAAGCCGTCGCTCTCGTCATTGACTTTTATTGATTGCACATGCATTCCTATCATAAACTCTCCATGAGATGTGGCTATGGTATTTTCAGAAGTAAAGAACACCGCATAAGCAGACATTGAGAGAAATATAGCAAAACATAAACTGAGTAATATTGATTTTAATACAGAAGTTTTTTTCATTGTTGTGTCTTTTATTCAGTACTCATCATTGAATGGGTTTTTTGCTGCAATCTCTGCATCAGATTCAGATGTAGGTGCACATTGCAATGGCACCTCCTTATTCAATTCATTCCTATTGTAAAAATCTTCTTCTGCCTTAACCTTGCAAAAATATTTTATTTCTGGGTAGACGATACTTAGAGTATAAATTGATGAGTAATACGGGAAAATTCATTGGTATTAATAATATATAGCAATTTCCACGCCGAATTTTGCTTAAGTCGACAGAAAATATCTAATACACTAATATTATTGCGAAAATAAATAATGATATTCTTTTTCTTTGTGTCTAGGTTGTTTTTTTGAGGGAACTTATTTTGGAAAAATGTGTAATTGATTACACATTTTCGGTAAGGAATTACCACTGGCTGGTTTCTTGAAAGGGGTAAAAACACGCTTAATGAGTCAAGCAAGACCTATGCACTATCCGTTTTGCTCATCATGTCTTTCTTGTAATATCCGTAATACCTGTAAATTTTTTTAATGTAATATCTCGTGGCCTTAAAGGGGGGTACGCCTCTGTACTTTCTTACTTTTTTGCTTCCTGCATTGTAGGCGGCCAGGGCCAGATGGACATCACCATCATATTTGTCCAGAAGTTGTTTTAAATACTTTACACCACCATTGATATTCTGTTCAGGGTCAAACATATCATTTACACCAAGTGAGTCAGCGGTTTCAGGCATGAGTTGCATGAGACCCTTTGCTCCTTTTTTTGAAACTGCTCGGGGATTATATGAAGACTCAGCCATAATGACGGCTTTTACCAGGGCAGGATCCACTTTGTATCGATTGCAGGCTTTATGAATAATGGGTTGAAAAAGTGGTTCACATTCCTCACCTCGGCAGAATGAAGATGAGTCCTCTTCAGTTGCTTCAAGGGGCAAATTCGTCGCAGCTTTCTGATCTTGAATCTCAAAAACACTTGGAGAAACCTTCTCAGGTAAAGGAGAGGGGATACCAACCTTACACGGGAAAGGTTCTTTGATACTTGCTCCTGCATCATTTTGTGTTTCATGATGCATACAAATGGATGTGCCTGAAATGAATACTGCTATGACAAATAAACAGAATGAAACAGTCGAAAACATATGGAGTATTACATCTTTATTCATTATCAACCTCAACAGGGTACAGGTGTCGCCAAATTCAAAAACCACCGATTTTCAATTACCACTCCAAAACCATGATACTATAAAAAAATTTCCTCTGCAATAAAAAGAAGTGTATTGTACTCTTCAGCATGACCTGTGCCGAAGTTAAAAATAAAAAGCAAAATATTTAGATAACTATATGATATTATTAATCATAACATTGCATTCATCTGAGTTTTAGGGAATGGAATAGTCTAAAAATTTTCTCTTTTTGGGTAATCTTTTGGACAAAAAAGGAAAGAAATTGCCTTCGTTTACCTTGACTTAAAGGGAACCAATGTGCTATAAGCTCAGCCCAAAAGTTGCGACCTGTAGGATTAACCAAGTATACTGCTTGCTGCAATCCTGCCTCACCACACGGGTCGAAAAGTTCAAGGATCATGATGGAAAACCCTAAAAGGAGGGAAGGATCATGAAGTTAAAAGACAAAGTTGCCGTTATTACCGGTTCCAGCAGGGGAATGGGGCGATTGGTAGCCCTTGAGATGTCAAAGGAAGGGGCGAAAGTTGTTGTCAATGGCACAACCCCTGAACCTGTCAATGATGTAGTGAAGGAAATTCAGTCTTCTGGTGGAGAAGCAGTTGCGAATTATAATACTGTCGCTACGATGGAAGGGGGACAGGGGATAATCAAGTCGGCTATCGACAACTTCGGTAAGATCGACATACTGGTAAACAACGCTGCCATTTCAAGGGACAGAACACTACGGAAAATGACGGAGGAAGAATGGGACTCAGTGATAGCAGTGGATTTGAAGGGAGTCTTTTCATGCACAAAGGCGGTCATGGAATACATGACTGAGCAAAGATACGGTAGGATAATAAATGTGGCATCTGCCGCAGCTAAAGGGGGAAATGTGGGCCAGGCAAACTACGGTGCTGCAAAAGCCGGGGTCATCGCCTTCACCAAGACATGTGCAAGGGAGCTTGGACGTTACAATATCACGGTGAATGCCGTAGCTCCGTCTCATAAAACCAGGATGTATGACAATGTACCAGAAGAGGTATTCAAAAGGGTAATAGCTGCCAGGGCTCTGGGGAGGATGTCTGAAGAGAGGGAAATCCCGCCGATTTTCATCTTTCTTGCATCCGATGATGCCAGCTTTATTACAGGTCAGTTTATTGGTGTAGACGGTGGACTTTTATTCTAGATCCTTACTCATACAGAGATATAGTCACTTCATTCCCTCTTTCCCTTGGAGAAGGAAAGGAGTTTTTATAGCGGTTTCTCTTGCACTGGTTATCCTTATGGGGAGTGTCCTTCTGTGTTCATATTTCTTTACGGGCAAAGAACAAAAGTGTGAAGCTGGACATGGACCAAACTCTGTTCAAAAGAAGAAGCCCCTGATTTACAAAGATTTCTCCTCACAGAAGACACGAGTGGCACAGATCAAGCATACTCTGAAAAGAGACGATACTCTTTACTCTATCCTCAATGATAATGGCATTACACCAAAGGAGATTTCCCATCTCATAACGGAATGTAAAATGACATATGACCTGAACAGAGTACAGCCCGAATCCAGTCTGGAGCTGGAAATAGACACCACCGGTCG
>JAXHSZ010000137.1:0-3806 GCA_034190725.1 Thermodesulfobacteriota bacterium | reverse complement strand
GTTAGGACAGAAATGATTAGTAAGGTCTATCATGCCAATCTCCTTTCTATTCAGAGTTTACTAATTGTACACTGAAGAAAGGCTGATGGCAAGAACATAACAATGATTAGGTGATATCGCCGAATATCTGGAAAGCCTTTATAATAGGAAAGTCGATGTGCTGACACCAGACGGTATCGGAAACATTAGAATCAGAGAAATAGCTGAGGATATAAAAAGGAATATATTCTATGTCTAAACGAGCGGATATAGATTTGATTCGAGATATTAGGGAGAGCATTGATAGAATCATTTCCTATACGGACAATATTGATTATGAAAATTTTAAGATTGACTATAAAACCCAAGACGCCGTAGTTAGGAATATTGAGATTATATTTATAATGGGACTATAATGGGACGTTGTTGAAAATATTCACTTATGGATCTAAAATATTTAAAAAGGATACTGCTGTATGAGTCAGTATAAGCTGACAAATACTTTGAGATTTTTTCCAGATACATTGCGGAAAAAATGAGGTTGCTGAATTCAGAGCATAAGATACCTGTTGACTTTGGTATTGGATATAAGGAAATATGTTTTAAAATGAAAGCAAAACTGACTTTGGTACTTACCGTTTTAATATCTTTTGTGGTAGTGGGTCAGGCCTTTGCTCAGCAGCGAGGTGACTATCCTTGCTGGCGTATGGGACCTGGTATGATGTGTGGAGGGGGAATGGGATGGTTTGGTATGATCTTCTTCTGGGTTCTGGTAATTGTGGGTATGGTGTTTCTCATTAGGTGGCTTATCCAAACCACGAAAAGAGAAAAGGATGTGGTCGGTAGCAGTTCCAGGGCACTTGACATACTCAAGGAACGTTATGCCAGGGGTGAAGTCACTAAAGAAGAATTCGATCAAATGAAAAATGACCTTTCAACTTGAGGCCTATTGTAAGCGTCTTACCGAGTGATAAAAATTGTCACTCGGCATCATCTCTCTCATTTTTATCCTCAATCTATCTGTCTCCCCATACTCCCCATACTGCTTCCCTATAGCAATTTACTTATATCTACCACCTTTTAACCATGATGTGTCGAGCAAGAAATAAAAAAAGGACTCAGCCAAAATAGCTCAGTCCTCTCATTATGGCACGCCCAGGGTGACTCGAACACCCGACCTACGGATTCGTAGTCCGTCGCTCTATCCATCTGAGCTATGGGCGCAAAAATGGCGGAGAGAGAGGGATTCGAACCCTCGGTGAAGTTTTACCCCCACACTCGCTTAGCAGGCGAGCGCCTTAAGCCAACTCGGCCATCTCTCCTCTCACTACAGTTGTCGTTTATCAGTGAACAGTTTTCCGCAATCTCTGCGTCAGACTCAGATGTAATGGCACGTAGCAACGTGCCCCTACATACCCAATGTATTCCTGCGGTTAAAACCTTTGTCTTCCTTGACCTTACAGAAAATATCTCATTTCTGGATGGACACTCACTGGTTTTATGGCGGAGGGAGTAGGATTCGAACCCACGGACCTTTCGGTCAACGGTTTTCAAGACCGCCGCCTTAAACCACTCGGCCATCCCTCCATGCAGCCCTCGCAAAAATATCTTGCCATTTTGCGCATGCTCTTTATTTCAAAAAGAACAACTTCACTTCAGTTGTTGCTTCTCTTTATCTTCTCTATACCTCCCATGTATGACTTTAATACTTCAGGCACTGTTACACCGCCATCCTCTTCTTGATAGTTTTCCAGGATGGCTACCAGAGTTCTCCCTATTGCAAGACCCGAGCCATTTAGTGTGTGGACAAACCTGGTCTTGGATTTTCCTTCTGGCTTGTATCGAATATTTGCCCTTCTGGCTTGAAAGTCTTCGAAGTTGCTGCAGGATGAAATTTCAACAAACCTCTTTTGTCCTGGCAACCAAACCTCAATATCATATGTCTTTGCTGCAGAAAATCCCAGGTCTCCAGTGCAGAGGCTGACGACTCTATAGGGCAGTTCTATCCTCTTTAAAACCTCTTCGGCATCTGAAAGAAGACCCTCCAGTTCATCATACGAAGTCTCAGGTATCACAAATTTAACCAGTTCCACCTTATTGAACTGGTGCTGTCGAATCAAACCCCTGGTATCCTTTCCATAGCTGCCTGCTTCACTACGAAAACAGGGAGTATATGCAGTGTAATACAGAGGGAGATCCTTTGCCTTCAATATCTCATTTTGGTGAATATTGGTGACCGGAACCTCTGCAGTGGGGATGAGATAATAATCAAGCCCATCCAGTTTGAATAAATCCTCTTCAAATTTCGGAAGCTGTCCTGTGCCTATCATACTCTGCCTGTTCACGATAAAAGGCGGAAGGACTTCTGTATAACGATGCTCACCACCAGTATGCAAGTCTAACATAAAATTAATCAGTGCTCGCTCCAGCCTTGCTCCCAGGTCTTTATACAATGCGAACCTTGCACCAGTAATCTTTGAGGCCCTTTCAAAATCGAGTATGCCCAACTTTTCTCCCACGTTCCAGTGGGGCTCTGGATCAAAACCAAATTCATGAATGTTTCCCCATCTCCTTACTTCAGGATTGTCGTCTTCTCCCTTTCCTTCTTTTACAGAAGAATGGGGTATGTTCGGCATGTTGAGAAGCATCTGATTCAGCAGTTGTTCCTTTTCACTTAATGCATTGTCCAGCTCCTTTATTCTGAGGGAGACCTCTCGCATTGCAGCTATTTCCGATGAAGCATCCTTTTTCTCTTTCTTTAACAGCGCTATCTCTTCAGAAACGGTGTTTCTCTTAAATTTAAGTGTCTCAGCTTCTTGAAGGAGATCTCTCCTCTCAGAGTCCAGTTGGATGAACTCGTTCAGATCGAGATCGACTCCCCTTTGCCTGTTGCATTCCTCGACTCTGTCTTTATTGTCTCGTACAAATCTCAAATCAAGCACTGTAATGCCTCAGAAACTCAGATAGCCTGCCTTATCCTCGTCTGTCTCTCTTTTGAGGACGTATGACATGAGGTTTTGAAATATGCATTCGATCAGTGAGTCCTTGTAATACACAATGGACTGTAAAGAATGCCGGAGCAGATCATAAGCCGAGTTCTGTTCCTCAATGAGCGGTACCTTCTTGTATCCTCGATACAACATATTCTCAATCCCAGAAGGACTTCATTGAGACAATGATCATTCATCTAGGCCAGATGTTGCCATCGGGCTCAAGCGACCTACCCGCCACGTCATCTTAGCTCTTTCCATATCGGAATAGAGATAAGATATAGAACGGACCGCCCTACTTCCCTCAAAAGGAGAAAACATGGCCTATTTGGTCTTGCTCCAGGTGGGGTTTACCAAGCTTCCGATGTCACCATCGGAACTGGTGAGCTCTTACCTCACCGTTTCACCCTTACCCCGCCAGATTGCGTGACATATGTCTTTCTGACAATCCCCCGGGGCGGTTTGTTTTCTGTGGCACTTTCCTTATCCCGATCTCTCGGGACAGTCCGTGTTACGGACCACCCTGTCCTATGGAGCTCGGACTTTCCTCTCGTCCAGCCCTTGGTGAGGACTGAACCAGCGATCATTTAATCCACTCCGGCATATTTGTATTATAACTCTCTATAAACGGTAAAAACCTATGTAGTGTCTCAACGAAAACTAGGATTTTCGTCAAGGTCAAGGAAGATAAAAATTTTAACCGCAGGAATATATTGGATATTTTGAGGATTAAAATTTTTATCTGACGCAGAGATTGGCGAAAAAGACAGTTTTCGTTCGGGCACTATGTACTCCTTTGGTCTATGGCGTCATTAGCAAGTCTGTCAGCATGACGGT
>JAXHSZ010000136.1:0-15075 GCA_034190725.1 Thermodesulfobacteriota bacterium | reverse complement strand
TTTACCGCAACCTTGCTTAACTGCACAGGTCAAAACATTTGGAAGATCATCTTATCCACTGATATCTGAAACCTCAACATAAAAGGCCATTTATGGATGAAAACTCATTATTGAGAGAACGTATAAGTATGGGAGGAAAGACTCATGAGTCAAGTTGTTGTTAAGGCAGCGGGGAATAAAGAGTGGAGGAAAGGGAGAGGATTCAGCATAGAGGAGATACAAGAAGCTGGGTTGTCAATGGAAACACTCAGAAAGAAGGGTGTTATGGTTGATACAAGAAGAAACACCATGCATAATGAAAATGTGGAGGAACTTCTGAGGTTAAAAGAGAAATTATAGACATATTCAGTAAAAATTTTCTTGACAAAGAAAATGAGATTTGGTAGATAATTTATCTCTTTTCGCAGAGACCTCAAGGTTTTCCAAAAAATCTTGCAATGATCTGCCGAATTGCCGATCTTGAAAGCGTGTGAGTTTACGGTGATTCGGCTTTTTTTTGGTTACAATCCGGGTTTCAAATTATTTTAAGGGACTAAAATACGAGATAGGAGGTATTTGAAATGATTTGTCAAACTGTCAAAGTTGGTGTAGATTGTGTATTTATGAAAAAGAAAGGATGCTCCTTCAATGGGGGAAAATGCGACCCAATTGTAGATTCCTGCGAGGGATGCGACAGGATTGAAGAGTATCCCTCCGGGAGATTTTGTCGATCATGTGGCAGTCCTGTGAGCAAGTGGTCGAAGGGCAAATGTAATTTTGCTACCCATATAAAGAGGGAAAACGGGGTAAAGCAAAATAAATTAAATCCATTAAAGGCATCCAAGAGGAACCTCTCAAGCTAATAAGCCGTATACAGGTAATCAAATGAGAGCTGTTATCCAGAGGGTCAAGGGTTCCAAGGTTTCAGTTGATGAGAAGTTCGTTGGTACAATCAAGAGGGGGATCCTCATCTTCCTGGGAGTTGAGAAGGAAGATAAAGAAGAAGATGCTGATTATCTTGTTTCTAAGGCAATTCACCTGCGGATTTTCGAAGACAAAGATGGAAAGATGAATCTGTCATTAAAGGGTGTGAACGGAGAGGTACTTGTCATCTCTCAGTTCACCCTTCTGGGTGACTGCAGAAAAGGGAGGAGACCTTCATTTACAGATGCTGCAGAGTCTGACAAAGCCAGGGAATTATATGAGTACTTTGTGTCTCAGATGGAAAGCTATGATATCTCAGTCGCTACAGGCGAATTTCAGGCAAAAATGGATGTACATATAGTGAACAACGGCCCTGTAACCCTTCTTTTGGATTCAAGAAAGAGATTCTAAGGGGGAGCCTATCCTTTTACATTGTCTCTTATATAGTGAATCACATCATCCGCATAAGAACCTGGCCCGAACGTTTTTCCTACCCCCAATTCCAAAAGCTGAGGCACATCATCCTCAGGAATTATGCCTCCTACTATGACCAGCGTATCTTGCATACCTCTCTTCTTCATGAAATCCATAACCTCAGCCGTTACAACTGTATGACCACCTACGGAAAAACTTATGCCTATAACATCAGCATCTTCTTGCATTGCTGTGTTAACGATGTCTTCGGGATTTTTATATCTGGTAAAGATTATTTCCATCCCTGCATCCGTCAGCTTGCGAGCCAAGTACCTCACACCCCTATCATGTCCGTCAATTCGAGACTTGGTCAATAGAACTCTCACCTTCTTCTCTTCTTCAACCATTCTCTTATTCCCTCCTGGTACATGCTTCATCTATATATGCCAGGATTGGGGGATTCTTTTCACCAAATCCTTGTAGGATGGACATCTCGCTTCTTCTGTACAGACCCTATGCAGTGAACTACGGTGGGCATTTTCCACATATGGACCGAAATAGGGTTGTGCTCAGGTAACGATCACCTCTGTCAGGTAGGATTATGACTATTACACCGGAATCAATATTTTTTGCCGCCTTCAATGCTCCGGCCACAGCCGCTCCGCTTGACATACCCACAAAGAGACCTTCCTTTGTTGCAAGCTGCCTTGTCATCTCAAATGCCTCACCGTCACTGACAATGATCTTGTCGTCAAGCTTTTCCGGAGAATAGATTTTGGGGATAATGGATTCCTCCATATTCTTAAGGCCCTGTATTGTGTGTCCCAGTTCCGGTTCAATACCTACGATCTTGACCTTCGGGTTTTGCTCTCGAAGATATCGTCCAGCCCCCATAATTGTCCCTGTTGTTCCCATTCCTGCAACGAATAAGTCTATTTCGCCTTTTGTCTGAGAAAAGATTTCAGGCCCGGTCGTTTCATAATGAGCAAGAGCGTTATTGGCATTATCAAATTGATTGGGCATATAATATTTATCCGGTTTGTCATTGATCATCTCATGTGCTCTCTTTATAGCGCCGTCGGTGCCCTCTTTCGCAGGAGTGAGTATTACCTCAGCACCGAAGGCAGCGAGGATATATTGTCTCTCCGTGCTGACGCATTCCGGCATAAAGAGTTTAATTTTATATCCTTTGGCAGCCGCTATCATGGCAAGACCGATCCCCGTATTGCCTGATGTCGGCTCCAGAATTGTTTTTTCTTTTGTTAAAACCCCGGATTCCTCTGCCTTCTGTAACATGTAGTACGCAGGCCGATCCTTGACAGACCCCCCAGGGTTTGCCCCTTCAAATTTGCCGAAGATCTTTATTTTGCTATTACCACTCATATTACATATTTCCACGAGTGGCGTTTTCCCTATAATAGAGAGGAGATTCATACGAGTATCCCTTATCTTCTTTCAGTATTTTTTTCGACAGGCCGTTTCTGTGTTTTCCTTTTTTACGATCAATTCAAAGTGAGTTTGAAAAGGATTTAAATGGGTCTGCCGCATATGCTACCCTTTTCAAAAAGCTGAACTGTAACCGATCATACAAGGTGGCAGAATCTTGTATATTTCAATTATAACGAATAAATTTCATTTCCGAAAGTATGAACCCAATTTTTTTTGAGTATTTCCACAGCGTCTTCAGTTCTGTCAACACCGACAATGATAATAGGCTGCTCAGTTGCCCTGCCCAGGTACGGATAGAGGTAGAGGATATTTATGTCGGCTTCTTTTAAAGGTTTCAAAACGGCTTTCAAACCACCAGGATGGTCGGGTGTCTCAACGGCAATAACATCGGTTTCTCGTACTTGATATCCATGACTTTTTAATACAAGGGCAGCCTTTATGGGGTCATCGGCTACGAACCTGACAGTGCTCATATCTGAGGTGTCGGCAACTGAGATAGCCCTGATATTTACACCCTCTGATCCCATGTGTTCACTCACCTCCACCAATTTTCCAGGAGCATTCTCCAGGCTGACCGATATTTGTTTCACATACATACGCAACTCCCAATGAAGATATAAATAGTTATTAAATGTCAGGATATCGACGACTCAAGTTGAAAGGTAAAAACGTGTCAGAAAGTCTTCTTTCAAATCCTGGAGCCTGTTATGAAATTCGCTTTTTTATGATACCATGTCGAACCCTGCGTTCAGGGCCTTCTTATTGAGGTCGAGAAGGGATGCCTTCTTTTTTCCGAGGGTCTCCTTGATTTCCGTTATTACTGTTTCTATGGAAACGAGATTGCTCTTTCTAATGAAGGCCCCCAACATCACCATGTTGGCTACTTTTGTATTCCCAAAGTTCTCGGCAAGCCCGGTTGCAGGCACCTCCACCACTTCTATATCACCCCTTACAGCCTCGATCTCTATTAAAGAAGAATTCATAAAGAACAAACCGCCTGATTGTATGAGGTTTTGAAACCGAACAAAAGACGGTTGATTCATGGCCACAATGAATTCAGGGGACGAAGCGACCGGAGATGCGATATCTTCATTCGATATGACAACAGTACAATTTGCAGTACCGCCTCGTACTTCCGCACCGTAGGAGGGGAGATATGTGACTTGTTTTTCTTCGAGCATCGCTGCACGTGCCAGATTATACCCCATGGAGAGAACACCCTGTCCACCAAATCCTGCAAATAGAGTCTTGATTAACATCTCTTTTTCGTTATCCCTTCATCAAATCCTTGACTATTCCTAAAGGAAACTCCTTTGTCATCTCTTCATCGACCCATTGCCATGACTCCAGGGGTCCCATCTTCCAATTTGTCGGGCATGGCGAAAGGATCTCCACCATTGAGAAACCAAGATCATCTATCTGTACCTGAAACGCCCTAGCAATGGCCTTTTTCGTTTTTTTAATATTTTTGGGTGAATTCACTGCAGTCCGTTCAATATATACCGCACCATCAACCAAAGATAATATCTCACTCATCTTGATGGCATAACCCTCTTTCCTCACTTCACGTCCATATGGGGATGTGGTGGTTTTTTGACCAAGCATGGTTGTGGGTGCCATCTGTCCCCCCGTCATCCCGTATACGGCATTATTCACAAATATAGCGGTAATTCTCTCTTCTCTGTTGGCTGCATGTATGGTCTCTGCCGTTCCTATTGCTGCAAGGTCACCATCACCCTGATAGGTGAAAACGATTGTATCCGGACTGGCCCTCTTGATCCCTGTAGCCACAGCCGCACCTCGCCCGTGAGCGGATTCCGCCATATCAATATCCAGATAGTTATACGCAAATACGGAACAACCAGGAGGTGGTACGCCGATGATCCTCTCCTGAAGGTTCATCTCATCGACCACCTCGCAGATGAGTCTGTGAATAATACTGTGACCACAACCAGGACAATAGTGGAATGTTTTTTTCTTCAGTGATTTAGGTCTTGCATATACTTTTTTCATTGTTACCCATTTAAACCTTTTTGATAATACTGTCGTGATATTATTTTCAAAACCTCAGACGGTGTCGGTATGACACCACCAGGCCTTCCATAGAAAGATATCTCTTCCTTATCTCCAAGGGACAGTCTTACGTCTTCCAACATCTGACCCATGTTCATCTCAAAGACAAAGAAGTGTTTCACTCTGTTCGCCAGTTCTTGAATCTTTGCCGAAGGGAACGGCCAAAGTGAAATGGGCCGGACCATCCCTACCTTCAAACTCTGATCTCTTGCTTTCTTTATTGCACCTTTAGCAATTCGAGCAGCGATTCCATAAGCGATTACAATGAGTTCAGCATCTGATGTCATGAAGGTTTCATATTCCACTTCTTCTTTTTCAATCAACTTATATTTCCTGAAGAGTCGCCAATTCAGTTCTTCCAGTTCACTGGGATTTGAAGTAAAGGATTTGATGATTCGGCTTGGACGATCCTTTGCTCCTCTCAGGGCCCAGCTCTTTGTAGTTAAATTGTTCGGAGGTTCTTTATAAAAGTCTACGGGTTCCATCATCTGACCCAACATTCCGTCCCCAAGAATAAGCACAGGGATTCTGTATGTATCCGCCAGATCGAATGCCTTTTGGGTGAGATCTGCCAATTCTTGCCCTGACGCAGGGGCAAGAACTATTGTTCTATAGTCGCCATGTCCACCGCCTTTGGTTGCCTGAAAGTAATCCGATTGAGAGGCAGATATGCTGCCTAATCCTGGCCCTCCCCTCGCCATATTGACAATAACAGCCGGAAGCTCAGCAGCTGACAAGTATGAAATTCCCTCTTGTTTCAAGCTGATACCCGGGCTTGAAGAGGATGTCATCACCCTGACACCTGCTATTCCGGCCCCATAGACCATGTTGATAGCTGATATCTCGCTTTCGGCCTGAATAAATGTACATCCCTTTCTTCTACTCAGGTTCTTTGCCATGTACTCGGTTAATTCATTTTGAGGAGTGATCGGATAACCGAAATAACATTGACATCCGGCACGAATAGCCGCTTCACCTATTACACTGTTTCCACTCATAAGAAATTTATCCACGGTAAACCTCTATGGCGACCTCGGGACAAACGATGGCACAGATTCCACATCCAGAGCATTCGTTCTCATCATCGAAAAGAGCTGGTAAATAGCCGTTGGAGTTCAATCTGTCCGATTGGGAGATAGAATTTTTGGGACAAAAAGAGAAGCAAATCTGACAGCCCTTGCAGAGTTCCTGGTCGATATCAATACACCCTTTCATCTTATAACCCATCCTTCAAAATAGTAAAACATATCATTTAAACCATATTTTATGTTTTTGTCAAATATTTTTTTAACTTTTAGAGAAGTGAAGGAAGATGAGATTCGCAGGAGCCAAGAAATGGTTTCAAGAATAAAGATTTAATGTATCTCTGCTTGATATTGCGAAAAAAGGGGTATGAACATGGATTCTGTCTATATAATCTCATGAGAGCCTGTAGTTTACTCTTCATACATACAGCTATGAGTTGTCTTTTATTCTTTCTTTAATCCGAAATCAGGCACGCTAAACAACTTGTGAATGGTCATCGTAAAAAATCAAGCACGGTAATTTTTATTGCTTTATGGCTGTTCAAATGGTACATTTTTTAAAATTGCATTTGCAATTCATCCCCGATATTTCTAGAGGAGGTTAAAATGGCGAAACGTGGTTTGGATCTACTGTTCAATCCGAGATCTATTGCGGTAATCGGGGCCAGTAATACGCTTATGAAGTGGGGATTTCTGGTCTTCCATAACATGGTAAGAGGCGGGTACAAGGGCAGATTATACCCGATAAATCCAAAAGAAAAGAAGGTCTTTGGTGTAAAGGCATATCCAACTGTGAAGTCTGTGGGAAGGGAGCTGGACCTTGCTGTAGTGATCGTTCCGGCGCCGGTAGTATCTCAAACACTCATGGAATGCGCAGATGCTGGTGTCAAATATGCTGTTATCATCTCAGGCGGTTTTGGTGAAACCGGTGCAGAAGGAAAAGCGCTGCAGGAAGAGATGGTGAACGTTGCCAGGAATAATGGAATGAGGCTTGTCGGCCCAAATACGATGGGCATGTACAGTTCCACCTCGAACCTGACCCTTTTGATGCCACCAATACCATTGAGGCCCGGCAACATAGGCTTTTTATCTGAAAGCGGTAATCTAGGAACGACGATGATGCAGTCGGCCATAATAAATGGTCTTGGTTTCAGCAGATATGTGAGCGTGGGGAACCAAGCAGATCTGAAGATCTATGAGTTCATGGAATATTTTGTGGATGATAAAGAGACCGATGCCATACTTGTATATGGAGAAGGTTTGGAAGAGGGACGGGATTTTTTGGATGTGGCAAAGAAGTTGACAAAAAAGAAACCCGTTGTTGTATACAAATCTGGAAAGTCCGAGGCGGGGAAGAAGGCTGCGGCTTCTCACGTGGGAGCAATGGTCGGCTCTGACCGATTGTTCGATTCAGCTTTTAAACAGGCGGGTGTGACCAGAGCAGACCACTCCTTTGAGATGGTAGATATCGTCAGTGTACTCTCAAGACAACCGTTGCCGAAAGGGAGAAGGATAGGGATTCTTACATACGGCGGGGGATGGGGTGTAATCGCCTCGGATTTCTGCGGAATGTACAATCTAGAAGTTCCTCCATTGCCCTCTGAAGTCATAGAAGAAATGAATACTTTCATGCCGCCCCATTGGAGCAGAGGAAATCCTATCGATACAGTAGGAACTCTGGATATCACTATCTTCAGAAAGGCAGTTGAAACGGTATTGGAATGCGATGAAATTGATGGTCTCTTAGTACTCGGTATCGGAGGGTACTCATTTTTTATACACTATTACAGAAGCTTCAGTCTTTTGACAAACCAGCAACTCAGTCTAATGAAGACAATTTTATGCGATGCTGAAGCCCAGATCGCCAAAGATCTGATCAACTTCATCGAGAAGTATAATAAACCCATCATTGTCACGTCCATTGCGGACGTAGTCATGTCTGAGGCCGCAAGGATACTCGAGGACAGTGGAATAGTAAACATACCTTCTCCTGAGAGAGCAGCAAAGGCTATGGCATCTCTGGTGGATTATGCGGAGTACTTGAGAGACTCAAAGATGAAAGAGAGATAAGGATTAAAATTGCTCTAAAGTTTTAAGGCTGGATTTCCGATAATGAGTAGGCGATAAAATGTTGAACTTGGCCTGTCCAAAAAGAATATCCCTCGAAAGGGGAGGATGCAAGGCAAGAAGTCCTGACGTTTAGGGAGGAATATCTCTAATGGGGAATAAGCCCATCCCTTTTACGGGGATGGGCTTTTTTCATTGGAATGCACAAAGATCATGAAGCGTATGACATGGGTGTGTAGAACGAGTGTTAAAAAACGGTGCAATGGAAGAAATACCCAATGAGAAAGAAGAACGGTTACACAATTATATCAAGCAGGGAACCTAACATCTCATCCTCTGTCTGTATGACTTTAAGATTTGCCTCAAAGCCCCTGCTTGTTGTTATCATGCTTACCGTTTCTTCAGCATAGTCTACATTCGAGGTCTCCGTTGAAGTCTTTTCTTGACCTTCTGTATATACAACTGGAACTCCTGGGGTTTCTATTTTCTGAATATCGACTGTGACTTCACCATTGACTTCTTCTTGCAATAGAGCCCTGCTTTTTTTGAAATCATCAGTGTTTATGTTTGCTACATTGTTTGCAGTAACCTCTGTCTTTTTATTGTGGGCCAATAGCCCGGATAACGCTGAATTTATACCGTTAATCATAGAGGATACCCCCTTGTATCTGTTTTTTGTCCAATAGTTCTTATCGACAAAAATGAATTTTTACTTGAGAAAGTTTTTAACTCAGTGATTAATTTTATGCATAAAAGGTTTGAAACCGGATAGTGAGGCGAAATTCATGACAAGTCCCAGTAACTTAAAGAAGGGAACCATTAGTAGCGATACTTCTGCAGATCATAACAAAGGACTTCTTCACTCAGAAGACCAACTCGATGGAGACATGCAAGGTCGTCATACACAGAAGATGGCGGTTCTCTTTACAGATGTGCAAGGATCCTCGGCTTTCTTCAAAACACACGGGGACATAGCGGGACGTAAAATGCTTCAACAGCACAATGACTTGCTATTCCCCATTATCAAAGAGAACGGAGGGGCCATTATAAAAACGATTGGGGACTCCATCATGGCATCCTTTGATAGTCCCCAAAGGGCGGTTCAATCTGCTGTAAGAATGCAAAAGAGGCTTCTCAGCCATAACTGGAACATGGCTAAAAAGAATCAGATACATATAAGGATCGGCATAAATTATGGGGATATCATTCTTGAAGACAATGATATCTTTGGTAATGTGGTCAACATGACATCCAGGATTTCATCCATTTCCAAACCTGACCACATCTTTGTGTCAGAAAATATCTACAGCATGATGAGAGAGACAGAGGAATTTTTCTTTCGTCCTGTGAATTTGGTGGTGGGTATCGAGGAATCACAAGAGATCAGTGTATATGAGGTGATATGGAGAGATGAAATCTCTGAAAATGAAACAGTTTCTGTAATGTCATTAACGGTTATTCCAAAAGGAGATGAAAAGCATCACGATAAAGATTCTATAAACAGCTGGGCTGAAAGCTGCTTTGACCTTGTAATACCGATCATTTACGAGCAGTCGAATAGATTGACTGCAGAATCAGGTGTTGAACTCATATCAGTCTTTGAGGACTCCATAACACCGCTGGAGGTGGCCAGGGATATACTCCAAGTTGTAAATCAACATAATACTGACAGTAGAGATGAGAAAGATATTGAATTCAAGATATTTATCAATACAGGTTCTGAAAAAGGCATCAGCAGAGAAGAGGATGGGATTAGAAGTATTGTAAAGACAAAGAAAAGCTTCATGAATATACTACAACCAAATACAGTTTACGTTACGGCACATACACACGGCTTAATAAAGAATCTTGACCAGTTAGAAAGTAAATCCGTAGCATTGACCAGAGAAGGTCGAACATGTCTTTATGAGATAGGATGGAAAGAACCCAAAAGAGAGTGGAAGGAAAAACTTTTTCGACTCAGGAAAGAACTCGGTTACGGAAATAATCCCATATGCTTTTACTGTGGTTCTAAAAAACATTCTGTGGGTTTTTGTCCTTCAAAGACTATTTGGGAAAGTCCAAAAAGAATGAGAGAACTTGGACACCTCTCCTTTAAGGATATCAATGCCCTTTTTGTCGAACATATCAATACAATCATGAAACCCCATAAGCCGAAAGAAGGCGACGACCGTATCAACACAAAAGGTAAGGTATCTGATATCGTTTTTGATGCATTCTATGAGTTATCAAATCCGTTTCAGCTTCACTTTTTAAAGAGAATATGGCTTTCCAATGCGAATCGATGGAGTGAATTCGAAAAAGAACCCAAGAATCAGAAGAGTGGTGGACAACTCTGGATCGGTTTGGATTGTGTAAGGGTATCAACTCTGGATCAGGCCGAGACTTTGCTGAGAACAGAGGAGCAACTTCATCCAGGTGATTATAGGGTATATACTGCTCTTGGGTTCCTCGCAATTGAAAAGAGAGATTTTACAAGAGCCCTGAGACACTTCCAAAATGCGCTTGTCTGTGCTGACAGTATGTTACAAAAGAGCTACATATCTCTCCTGGTGTCCAGAATATATGAAGTGAACAACAGGTTGGACGAAGCCAGACAGAAAATAGAAGAAGCATTGACCATGACCCCTGATTGGCTTGAGGCGATGTATCGGAAAGCAGTGCTTATGATAAAGATGGGCGAATACTATCCCGGCATGGAGTATTTAAAAAAAATCATAAAAAAGGAACCTGGTTTTTATGTGAGAACCCTTTTGGACCCGGATCTTGCAATCATTGAAGATCAGATAGAAGCATTCCTCTACGAGCTTTTTGGTGAAGCAAAGGACAAAGTTACAAAAAACAAATCCAAATCTGAAGAGGCTGTTGAAAGACTCAAAGAATGGTTTGGGGTATCGGATGATAAATACTTGAGTAGCCAGGTCGATTTAGAAAAGGTTTCCACTCATGAAGAATCCAACAGTTATATCGGCTTTATAGATGCAGTCTCCCTAGAGGAACATATCTTCTCCAGAACAGAGACAATTCTCAGGAATCATAGAAATAGGGTGAAGAGGAACCTCTCTCTTTTGATAGCCAATCTGGAAAGAGACATTGACTATATCAGAAATCATCCTTGCAAAAAAAAGCTTGGAACCCTTGGTTTTTCCATGGGAAGGGTAGCCGATGATGTATTCAAGGCGAGAAGTAATGTTGTATTTGTGGGCACCTCAGAAGCATGCAAAGAAGCCCAGAACATCATTGAGCGACTTTCTGCATGTTCCAGAGAAATGGAACCAGCGATCAAAAGGTTAATGAAGCTTGAGAAGATCGAGATTCTTTTGCGAGGACTCAGAAAGATTTCTTTCTTTGTAATGGGTGGATTGATCGTTGGGAGTGTATTGTTCCCCTTAACGACTTACTACATCGCTTACTTCTCTTTGGATTTTGAGTTGGTAATGGGAAAGCTCTTGGATTATCAGGTTCTGGCAATCTTTCTCTCTGTGATAATAGGTTTTGTTACCGGTCTTTTGACAGTCATCGTCAAAGGAAAGGACAGCCTTATAAAAAATCGTTCCGGGCGGACATTTGTTAGAGGAAATATCCCCAAATGAGGGCTTGAAGGACTACACTTTCAAATTTTACTCTATGTAAGAGTGTTATCTGATGATATTTTGTTTGATAACTGAATGAAAAGACTTTCTTGTTTGTCTTTGTATTTCTCTTTAATGAATAATATCTCATCCTTTGAAGCAAAGAATGCGTCTGTCACATGAGGATCGAAGCGTCTTCCTCGTCCTTCCAAAATAATCTTGAAAGATTTTTCCACAGAAAAGGCTTCCTTGTAAGGTCGTTTGGACGTGAGTGCATCAAATACATCTGCAATAGCCGTTATGCGACCGGGTAAAGGAATTCTCTCGCCCTTAAGCCCCTTGGGATATCCTTCTCCACTCCATTCCTCATGATGGTTTAATGCGATAACTCTTGCCAGCTTTAAGAAGTCTGAGTTGGCACCCTCTAAAATCCCCCCCCCAATCAGTGTATGTTCCTTCATAATCTCCCATTCATGAAGGTCGAGTTTCCCTGGCTTCAATAGTATTCGATCCGGGATACCGATCTTGCCGATGTCATGCATAGGCGATGCATAGAGTATAGCTTCCACATCTTCTTTATCCAATCCCATCTTAGATGCAATAGTAGCTGAATAGTTGCTCATCCGCAAAATGTGGGCTCCTGTATCTTCATCTCGGTATTCAGCTGCTTTTGACAGCCTTTGTATGGTATCCAGCGTTGCTTCTTTTGTCTCTTTAAAGGCCTCTTGCATTTGTTTGGTTCTTCGCTCAACTTCCATCTCCAACTTCTTTTGGTAATTCAGCATGTGGTCATTGTAATATTTCACTTTTAACAAGGACTTCACCCTTGCTTGCAATTCGATCCTATTGATGGGTTTGGAGAGGAAGTCGTCTGCACCCGCCTCAATGGCTTTTACCCGATCCTCAACTTCATTTAAGGCTGTAATCATCACAACCGGGATAATTCTCGTCTCATTGTCACCCTTCAATCTCCTGAGTACCTCATAACCATCAATCACCGGCATCATGACATCAAGCAGGATCAGATCCGGGTGGATACTCTCAATCTTTTCAAACGCTTCTTTTCCATTTCGGGCCAGAGTCACTTTGTAATCGAGTGTTTTGAGCATAGCATCTATGAGACGAAGATTACGATCCTCATCATCGACCACCAGGATTTTCGGTATTTCGCTCATTAGATATTCCTCAGGGATCCCTTGTGTAGTTGTCATACGAATTTAGGCATCCTTTACATATGTTAAAAAGGAGTTTACACTTTACTTGTGTCGCTGCAGGTTTGAGGCAACAGATGTCAGTGTTCAGGTTTCAGATCTTGCGTCTCTCGTTTCAGAAACTTAATACCAAAAGGCCATATGACAGAAAGTTTCCATCATTCAATGATCTGTTTCATGTTATTCATAACCTACCTTATGCATAAAAAGCTGAAGCAGAAAAATGAATGATTTCAAACAGTTACAGGAAAAAGTTCATATTTTGACCATCAACGACCTGGAGGGCCTTGGCTGATATGGTATTTGAACCGCCATCAGGTGAGAACTTGATGCAATGAGAAAGGAAATTGTTCTGACGCAGAGATTGCGGAAAATAGCCATTTATGGATGGGCATTCATTAACAGGGGTCGACGATCGAATATTCTTTTCTTACAAGTGAGTTCGGGCGATGACTCCCGAATTATACAAACGAAGATTCTCTCACAGTTTATTTCAAGCAAACTTCATGCCAAGGCTAAGTCAAGAGCATTTCGTTAATAAAAACTGCATAATATCTACAATGCAATCCAATGAAAATAATATTTAGAGAGACCTGATTGTCAATTATCCGTTGTCCTCTGCAAAAATTGCAAGGCCCCAATTCTTTCAATTTTCAGATAATAGGATACATAAGCACAGAGGGAGGAATCTGACTCAGCCTGATGTGCATATATGATTAAAGAATAGCGTCATCTCGTTGACGCGATACTCTCGAAAAGAGTTCCACAGGTGTGGTTGGTTCATTTCACTGCTTGCCGGTTCTTTTCTTCATTTACTTCATGCAAAATAAAGGCTTCCATCATGCTGCAGTAATAGTTTTAGAAATTGAGAAATACACAATCCGGATTTCAGATTCGTATTCCGATTTTGACAGGGCAAACCCTTTCAATTTATGTACATTAACATCTACTTTAACGTTGCCTGGATACAAATTGAAAAACATTTGACTTCTCATATATAATAATGTAAACTCAAAAACTTATGTTACAATCTGATCATGATCAATACCCGTAAGAGGAGGAATTACCTTTATGGTTGAAAAGGTAAAGAAGATATGGATGGATGGGAAATTTGTAGATTGGGAAGATGCCAATATACATATTTTAAGCCATACCTTGCATTACGGATTGGGGGTATTTGAGGGTATCAGGTGCTATTTGTGCGATAATGGAGACTCTGCAATATTCAGACTGAGAGAGCATGTGGACCGTTTTTTCGCCTCTGCGCATATTGGGCAGCTTGTCATTCCTTATACCAAAGAAGATATAATAGAAGCAATAATAGAAACCATCAGAATCAACGGTCTCAGAGAAAGCTACATAAGACCCCTGCTTTTCATTGGTGATGGAGCCATGGGTATACATCCTCAGGACAACCCCATACGTGTTGCCATAGCCGTATGGAAATGGGGAGCATATTTAGGTGATGAAGGACTCAAGAATGGAATAAGAGTGAAGACATCGTCATTCATTCGTCATCATGTGAATATTATGATGACCAAAGCCAAGATATGTGGAAACTATGTAAATTCGGTTCTGGCAAAAAGGGAAGTGACTCAAGACGGATATGATGAAGCGGTGATCCTGGACACGGAGGGGTATGTCTGCGAAGCTACAGGTGAAAACATATTCATTGTTGAAAAGAGTGAATTAAAGACTCCTCCCCTTACCTCTGTGCTTCCTGGAATTACCAGAGACTCAATCATGTCGATTGCCTCTGATAGGGGGATAAAGGTCAAAGAAGAACGGTTTACTCGGGACGAGCTTTATACGGCTGATGAAGCTTTCTTTACTGGGACAGCAGCAGAGATTACTCCAGTGAAAGAGGTAGATAATAGAGCCATAGGAAACGGGAGACCAGGTGAAATCACCCAAACACTTCAGACGACATTTTTTGACATCATTCGGGGGAAGGACGATATGTATAAGAAATGGTTGACCTCTATTTGAAAAGAAGTCCCTTTGTGCAATGTACAATACTATCCGGATATTCGTTTCTGTGGATCACGCCATTATAATGTACCTCTAGGAAGAATGCCCTTCTTTAGCCAACAGATCATAGAAGAAACAGACGGTGAAACTACTGCCTTGTATCTCAATCAGGAAGGAGACGTGAGCTAAAGGCTGGATCGGGGAGGTGTCAGCACGTCCTCTGTAAGGTAAAACCAAACCGAATTTTTCCTGCAATGTCACCTCGAGCTGAGTAACTGCATATAACATTCCATATCATCAAACTCAGTAAATCTTGTATTAAAGTGAGGCATCAAGTAAGAGATATATGCTTGTGGAATGTGACTGAATTGTTTCCAGGGCAGTCTGGAT
>JAXHSZ010000135.1:0-14754 GCA_034190725.1 Thermodesulfobacteriota bacterium | reverse complement strand
TAACATCCGAAACCCGACACCTGAAACTCGGCATATATTACGCCTACCGGCCATATTTTATCTCTTGTTTTATCAGGGCCTCCAGGGAGGTATCGAGATAGGCTTTTTCACAATCCAGTGCGTCAATATTCCCCTGCCGTATAAATGCCGCATACCTGCATCCACCAAAGCAAAGGGGCAGGTATACGCATTCAGAACATTCCTCATTCTTCCATATACCGAGTCTGTAGGAAGCGGTATAGTCCTCCACACCCCTTCGGACATCCCCCACTACAAATCCCTTCTTTCCCACAAAGGCAGGACATTTATAGATCATACCATCGTAGTTTATCGTATACGAGTCTTTTCTTTCAACTGCGCATATTATGGGTCCCATATTGGGGATGTTGTGCCCCCTCTTCATTATCTCTTCCCTTAAAAAGAGCGAGGCTTCTGATACCCAGGGTTCGTTTATGGACATACAGCCGTCCCTGTAGTCCGTGGGTGACGGTTCTCCCTGGAATGTGTTCATCACCGGGTCGAATTTCACACTGGCGATATTTTCCGGTGTAAGGCCCTCTTCTTCCATATAGTCCAGAAGCAAGACGAATTTCTCCCAGTTGTCCCTCTCGAAATTCCCCCCTATACCCACCTTCACAATTCCGCACGTGTCTTTGATGTTCCTGATGATAGTTGCAAAGCTGCCCTTGCCTGTCTTGAAGGGGCGATATCTGTTGTGTATGTGTTCCGGGCCGTCCAGGGTGATCTTGATGCTCTCAAGGCCCAGTGGAACCAGGTCCTCAGCCACTTTCTTTGTAAAGAGGGATCCATTGGTGACAAGGGTAGAGCCGTAGGAGACTCCTCTCTCCTGACAAAAGGACTGAAGGTCTCTGGATATGGATTTGATGAGCGGAACGGAGAGGAGAGGCTCTCCACCGTAAAAGTCGACGGCCATGGATGTTTTATCTTCCGTAAACTGTTGCTTTATGAAATCAACAACGCAGGATGCGGTCTCGTCCGACATGTAGAGCTTGCCCTTCATATCTCCTTCAAAACAGTATTCGCATGCAAAGTTGCAGTCAAGATTGAGAATAATGACAGTATTTAGGCCCGTACTTTTTTTGTTGACCTCATCAATGAGGTTGAGCACGGACTGTTTCTCTTCCTCCCTGTCCGGAACGAGCATCCCGAGTTCTGTAAGCGTTTCTTCGTCTGAGGGGGAGAGGGTTCCATTCTCTATGGCTTGCAACTTCTTTTTGGGAAGAAGGATCTTTGATGCATTCTTTGTGGAGAAGAGAGTTGTATAATTGGGCCTTTCTTCACAGGAGTATGCTTTAAGGTAATGAGAAAGTTGCATGATGTCTCATATATTGTATCTGTGAAAGGGAAATAGATCTCTTTTGATGTTATTACTCAGGTTCATTTTTTGAAAGGAAAAAGAGCAAAGGGGCAGCACAAAGTTCTAGAATCGGCTATTTCCTCAAAGTTAAGGGATTTAATAAGAACGATAATTTCTTCCTGTTCCATGCATTCTTTTCTTTCTTCTTCCATTGTGTTCTCTCCTTTCAGATGGTTTGACCGTGAAGAAAGACCCAAGAGAGTAATAATACACTAAAATCAAGATATATCAAGAAAAAAATTTAAAAATGAAAGCGTATGCCCAATTCCATCCATCTTTCCGGATTTTTGTTCTCCTCATATAAATACTGTAATCCATTAAAAATGTTGTGAATAGTGAAAAAAAGCTCAGTTTTTGTCATCTCAGTATTATAAACCCTCTTATTGAGATTGAAGTCCCAGATGAAATCATCATATTCAGCATTCAAACTCTCGTCCAGGTCCCACCAGATAAAGTGGCCGTAAAGTTCAGCGCTGAATGATTTCTTGTCATTATATCTTAAATAAACATTATATTCGTAGATCTCCTCTGATCCGTTTTCATTGGAGGGATCGAGGTCTACATAGGCAAATCCCGCCCCAAACGTGACATTGTGATATGGAACCGTCTCAGCTTCCAACTCAATACCATGTCGCCTGGTCTCACCGCCATTGATAAATATATAATTTGATGAAAGGGACTCTTCCTCAGATAATTCTACTACAATAGTATCCTCCACCTCATGACGAAAGACAGTGGCCTTGAGCCAGACATGCCTGAATATACCGGATTCCATACCTGTCTGGAACGACCAGATTTTTTCGGGCTCTAGATTCGGGTTCTCATCAAAAAACAATCCTCTTCCTGATGTGAATGAAAGGGGAGGCGCTGTAAAACCCCTGGCCACAGAACTCCTTACAATGGAGTCTTTACCAAGTTTGTAAGTGATCCCCACACTCGGGCTCACAAAGGAGCCTGTAACGCTGTCGTAATCATACCGGATACCAGGAATGATGGACCATCTATGCCATGTAATTGTGTCATTGACATAGAAAGCCCACCTTTTAATGTCGGGATGTGTGCGGGTGGTCTCTGGCGCACCCAATGATTGAAGATACGTGCCTGCTGTATTGGTCTGATCCAGTTCTCCCCGGTCAAAGTCCACGCCCAATACGGTAGTGTGAATCCCTTGTTCCCAGGTGAACTTGCACCTTGCTCCTACGGTTTCTTCATCGTATTCATTATCCAGATAAAGCTCTCCGGTTTCGCCGACAATCCCCAATCCAAGGGCATGGTTCATCTGCACAAATTCTTGTTGGAATGCATAGAAGGACATATTAAAGTTTATGTCTCTAGTGAGGGAGGTATCAAATGAAAGAGCACCAAAAGAGGTTCGAACATCTCCTCTTGATGATATATCTTCACTGGGAAAATCACCGAATCCTATTTCCGGTCCACTGCACCCCATGCTCAGTCCAATACTCATATCCCTTGAAAGGGGAATGTGAAACTTTGAATAAAGGCTGTTGTTGTCAAAATCCCGCGAGGGCCTTAATCCGTCTGAACTCTGATACCCTGTATATAGATAATACCCCACCGGCCCCCCTGAGCCTGACACCTCAGCCCGGTAATCCTGGGTGTCTTCCTCTCCGTAAGATGCATGTACAGTACCTGTGGGCATTGTTGTATTTCCCGCACGTTTTGTGATGATATTGACAACACCACCCAGAGATGAGCCCCAGGTCGAAGAGGCAGGACCTTTGATGACCTCAATGCGGTCTATTATCCCAATTGGGATTGTGTTAATCTCCGCAGAACCGCTATTGAGGAAGTTCCAGGGTATTCCATCAACCAAAA
Organism: Thermodesulfobacteriota bacterium; assembly: GCA_034190725.1. Lineage (GTDB taxonomy): Bacteria > Desulfobacterota > UBA8473 > UBA8473 > UBA8473 > JAXHSZ01. The sequence goes on along the minus strand of JAXHSZ010000135.1, from coordinate 11,540 downwards.
CGAGCACATGATGCTGTTCGGAACCCTGAACATATATAAGAGAGGGAGCTCCAAAATCCTGACTGAAGTTCACAAAGACACCTGTCACTCTATTCAGAACCTCCGCCACTGTATGGGCGTTCATCCTTTCTATGTCTTCCGCCGTAATAATTGTCATATTCTCCGATACCTGGGAGATGGGCTTTGGATGTCTCGTGGGAGTCACCACCAGATCCTTGTCCTTATAGTACAACTCAAGAAGACTCCGCTCCTCTTCAGATTGGGCATGGGTTGTACCGCAGAGAATGGTCATGAAGAAACAGAAAAGAATAAGGGTGATTTTAAAAAGAAAATTTTTCATCATATAAAAATCAGAGTGATACGGATTCTGTGAAATGACCTTAACAGTTCCTGCAGGGGCAATTCATGAATTGCCCCTACACGCTCAATCTTGAACCAGGAACAGCTTAACCGAGATTCGAGTGAATCATTCACGTTTACGGTTCAAAACATATCGGGTGCGTTCTCCGAACGCACCATTCAGGCTTGTGTTGCACAGTTGAGTCTTTGGGAAACAAAAAACGTTTCGTCTACGTTCCCCATAATGAGGCTTGTTTGGGGGATGAATCCTGCATGAAAGTTGTTTGGCAATACCGCAGTCAGCTATTGACTTTTTTCACGATGGATGTAATAGTGTACAAATATTACCAATTTTCGCCGTCCAATACAAGTAGATTATTTATGGGTTTACAGAAATTTTGAATTCTTATACATGATTTACATCATATCTGCTAAAACTTATGTAGCTTCTTGACCAATTCAAGTGATAATACATGATTAAGAAGGTTTTCCTTATTTTATCGATATTCATTTTGTGGCATGGTTTGGTAGAGGCCGGTTATGATATTGTAGCTGTTCAGAGCACTAGAATACCACCATATGAAGATGCGATCAAGGGATTTCGAAGCATTTGTAATTTTAATATAAGAAGGATTATCATATCTGAGTCAACCAGTGCAGAGGTGGTAAGAAAGATCCGTAGAATCCAACCGGACCTGATTCTTGCCATAGGTATGGATGCCTTCTCAGTGGTAAAGGGTATACGAGATACGTCTATCGTCTATCTTATGGTACTGAACCCACAATCCCTTCTTTCAGGAGAGAAGAATATTACGGGTGTCAGTATGAATATACCCCAGAGAAAACAATTACTCACCCTATTGAAACTTCTCCCTCACATCAAGAGCATTGGCCTCATATACAATCCTAAAAATACCGGACATCTTGCCGAAAGAGCCAAAGATGCCGCGAAAAAAGCCGGGGTCTCTCTTATGGCAACTGAAATTCACAGCCCCAAGGAAGTCCCCTCAGCATTACAGAAGATGAAGGGAAGGATCGATACGTTTTGGATGCTTCCGGACTACAGTGTCATTACAAAAGAGACATTGGAATTTTTACTTCTCTTTTCCATAGAAAGCAGGATACCCATCCTGACCTTTTCTGAAAAGTACGTGGAGTTGGGTGCATTGATCTCCATAGGGATCGATTCCTTTGACATGGGTGTACAGGCAGGAGAGATGGCAAAAAAGATACTTTCGGGCATTAATGTAACGGGCATACAACGGGTTGAAGCGAGAAAGCTGGCCATATCCGTCAATTTAAAGGTCGCAGAGAAGTTAGAAATCCGTATTGATAAGAACGCAATGAAGGGAGTAAAGATCATTGACTGAGAAGAGACAGGTGAAATTCAATCTTTTAAAAGCCTATAGAGAGAACTTCGGCATCAGAGTCTTTATGATATTTTCCATATTTATATTTGTGATATCCGCCTCTTTTACTGCTTTTTTTATTTATCATCAGAGCAGATCCCTGACGGAAAATCTGATTCATAAGGGAAAACTCATGGCAGGCATCCTTGCTCATAATTCCAGGATCGGTGTCTTTTCAGAGAATATGGATCTTCTTAAAAACTCTATAGAAGGAGCCTTTCAACAGAAGGAGGTCATTGAAACCTCCATATTCAATTCTGAAGGCCTGCTCTTGACAAGACGAGTAAGATTCGAGATTCAAGCCAGGGAAAGGCTGGTTAAGGAAAGTGAGGGAGAATTACAAGAATTATCCAGAAAACTCAGTACATTGAAATCCCCCCTCTACACAGAACAGAAATACTATTTTGTTTTTTTATCACCTGTACTCTCCACCTCATTGTATTCAACGGAAGAATCTCTATTCTTTAGGAACCCTCCCTCTGAAACAGATGTGAAGATCATCGGATATGTCAGGATTCTGGTTGATAGAATGTCTCTCAATAGACAAATCAATACCCTCTTGTTGAAGAGTACTCTTATAGGATTTGTATTTTTAATGATTGGATTCAGCATTATATATATTGCAGTAAAAGGGGTTACAAGACCTCTCGATACATTGACGGAAAGTGTTAAAACCCTTGGAAAGGGAGAAAACGTTGAGATTGTGCCGGTAGATTCGAAAGATGAGATCGGAAAGCTTGCAATGGCATTCAACGACATGTCTCAATCATTAAAAGAGAGGGAGTTTGAAAAACAACGACTGGAAGAGCAACTCAGGCATGCACAAAAGATGGAGGCAATCGGTACCCTTGCAGGCGGCATAGCTCATGACTTCAACAACATTCTTGGAGGTATAATGGGGTACATTGAGCTCATTGCAATGGACGCTCCCAAAGGGACATCACTGGAGCACAATTTGAATGAAATGATGAAGGCCAGTCGTCGGGCAGCGGATATGATAAAACAGATCCTTGCTTTCAGCCGCCAGGATCAAAAAGAAAGAAGCCCCATTCACATAGAACTCATTGTCAGGGAGGCCCTTCGAATGCTTCGAGCATCTCTTCCCTCCACAATCGAGATCCATCATGATATAAAGCGCGACCTCCCTTCTGTCCTGTCTGATCCGACTCAGATACATCAGATAATGATGAATCTGTGCACCAATGCCGCCCATGCTATGCGAGACAATAATGGTCTTTTAGAGGTGAGTCTGAGTAAAGTGAACATCGATGCTGCCACCGCCGCTCAACACCCTGATCTGACCTCACGGGAATATATGAGACTCACTGTAAGTGATACAGGGTGCGGCATGGAACCTGCTACAATAGAACGAATCTTTGAACCCTATTTTACAACCAAAAGGCCTGGTGAGGGAACCGGCATGGGACTTGCCGTGGTCCATGGAATCGTCAAGGATAATGAAGGCGCAATCTTCGTCCACAGTGAAGTGGAGGAAGGAACTACTTTTCAGATATTCCTGCCTACAACTGAGCGTGTAATAAATGAAGAGCCAGTAGAGATTGAGGATGTCCCCACTGGGAATGAACGAATTCTCTTTGTAGACGATGAGACGGCCCTGGTAGACATTAGTCAGCAAATGCTGGGACGTTTTGGCTATGAAGTGGTTACCGACACGAGCAGTGTGGAGGCACTTGCCATCTTTCAGGCAGATCCGTATAAATTCGATCTGGTCATTACAGACATGACTATGCCCAAAATGACCGGTGCAGAACTTGCCAAAAGGATCATGGAAATCCGACCCGATATGCCCATTATCCTGTGTACCGGATTCAGCGAGATTATTTCTGAAGAGAGGGCCAAGGGCATAGGCATTCGAGAGTTTGTAATGAAGCCTATGATTGGCCGTGAAATGGCCAAACTCATTCGAAATGTATTGGACTCAGGGCTTGCGTAGAAGTAAAAAACGATTGGTCTCAAGATTGTCAATAGAAAAGAATAGATTATGTGTACAAGGAAATTAACGATTATCGGTGGTGGATTGGCAGGGTGTGAGGCAGCATGGCAGGCGGCAAAGATGGGCACTCATGTCATTCTTTATGAAATGAAACCCAAAAAGTTTTCTCCAGCCCACATCTCAGACAATTTAGCTGAGCTTGTGTGCAGCAATTCCCTTCGATCGAACTCCCTTGAGAACGCATCCGGACTCCTGAAAGAAGAAATGCGGAGGATGGGCTCACTCATCATTCAAGCTGCCCATGAAACAAAGGTACCTGCAGGAAGCGCTTTGGCCGTGGATCGAGAGGGTTTTTCCGGATTAATCACTGAGATACTGGAAGATATGGAATATGTTGAGATTATTCGAGAAGAGATCACTCAAATCCCTGAAGATACTGTAACAATTATCGCCACAGGGCCTCTTACCTCTCAGGACCTTGGAGAGGAGATTAAAAAGTATGCAGGTGAAGATTGCCTCTACTTTTATGATGCCATAGCCCCAATTGTTGAGGTGGAATCTATCAATTTCAATGTGGCCTACAGGATGTCCAGGTATGGAAAAGGCGGAGATGACTATATAAACTGCCCCATGACGGAAGAAGAGTATCACAACTTTTTCAATACCTTGATGAAAGCTGAGAAGGTAACCTCCAAGGATTTTGAGAAGACTGTCCCCTTTAATGGGTGTATGCCCATAGAAGACATGGCAGAGAGGGGCAGAGACACATTACTCTTTGGGCCTATGAAGCCTGTAGGTCTCATAAACCCAAGGACAGGGGAGTTGCCATATGCCGTGGTTCAACTCAGGCAGGACAACCAATATGGCACCCTCTACAATATGGTGGGATTTCAAACAAAACTCAAATGGAATGAACAGAAGAGGATATTCCGCATGATCCCTGGTTTGGAAAATGCGGAATTTGCCAGATTAGGGAGCCTCCATCGTAATACATTTATTCATTCTAGAAAATTGCTCGATCCATTTCTTCGATTTAAAAAAAACCATCAGGTGCTCTTTGCCGGTCAGATCACAGGCGTGGAGGGGTATGTGGAATCTTCGGCCATGGGATTATTGGCCGGAATCAACGCCAGCCGACTGGTACATGGACTCCCTTTGATTCCCCCTCCCCCGACCACGGCCATTGGTTCTCTCATCGCTTATATCACTGAGAAAACCGACAGAGAATTTCAACCCATGAATGTGAACTTTGGGCTGTTCCCACCTCTCCAACAAAGATTGAAGAAGGTAATCCGAAGAAAAAGGATTGTGGAACGGGCCCTTACAGATCTTGAAATGTGGCAAGACGAACTCACAGGAGAAGAAAGGTATGCATAGGGCTCTTATTCGATGATCACAAATTCAATGCAGCAATGCTCTTCTTCACACCATCTGCTGACTTTAGAACTGCTGCTTTTTCTTCGTCTGTCAATTCTACTTCAATGACTTCTTCAACACCTCCGGAACCCAGTTTAACAGGAACCCCGAAGTATATATCATTCAGCCCGTATTCCCCTTCCAGGTAAGCAGCGCATGGGACGATTCTTTTCTTGTCCTTGATAATTGCCTCTGCCATTTGGATTGCTGATGCAGAGGGTGAATAGAAAGCACTGCCTTTTTTGAGTAAAGCGACTATCTCACCACCTGCCTTTCTCGTTCTTTCAACGATCTTATCTATTCTCTCTTGAGGAATCAATTGAGTAATGGGTACACCCGCAACAGTACAGTAACGGGGAATGGGAACCATGTCGTCACCATGACCTCCGAGTATAAATGCTTGGGTATCCTCCACTGACACATTCAACTCCATTGCTATAAATGTTCGGAGCCTGCCGGTATCAAGGATACCTGCCATCCCCATGACTCTGTTCTTCGGAAATCCACTCACCTTTTTTGTCATGTAGACCATAGTATCGAGGGGATTTGTAACCACTATTATGTTACAGTCAGGAGACCTTTTTGCTACCTCAGTCGTCACTGATTGAATAATCTCTTTATTCTTCTCAAGAAGGTCCTCCCTGCTCATACCGGGTTGGCGTGGAAACCCGGATGTTATGATCACCACGTCAGAATTGGATGTTTCATCATAGCCATTGGTCCCGACAACCTTGGTGTCGAATCCTTCCACCGGTCCGGTCTCCAATAGATCGAGAGCCTTCCCTTGAGGGATTCCTTCTATGATGTCTACCAGTACAATGTCAGCAATCTCCTTTTCTGCCGCCCAATGAGCAGCAGTCGCCCCGACATTGCCGGCCCCCACGATAGTAATTTTGCTTCTACCCATTTCTCTCTTTTCCTCCTTTTCTGAAACTTCATATCACAATGTTGCATCAACAACAAATCACTGCAACTTTTACAATTCATAGGGGAAATATTTCTTTCTCCTCATTTAAATATATTCATCAAACAACTTCTCTGCGTTTTTGTGAAAAATTTTTTCATAGAATGAACGTTCCATCTCCCGATCCAGCCACCCAAAGACACTGTTTTTATAATCGTAAGGTATATTGGGGAAGTCACTGCCAAAAAAAATACGATCAGATATGTCATAGAGCTGCTCATCTTTCACTGAATGCATTTCATCATTAAAGGCAGTGTTGTCCCTGGCACCGATCATTGCAGTGTCGAAATAGAGATGAGGATATTTCTTCACCAACGGCCACATGGTATCATACTCTTCGGCACCCATGTGGGGAACTATCACTTTCATTTCTGGATATTCCTCCATAAAACGCTGCAAATGCTTCACTCCCGTGAAAGGAGCTTGGAACTCAACACCAGGGTGGTAGTGTGTGTGCGTCGGCCCTGTACCCACATGGACCAGCAGAACTTTACCATATTCGGCTATCTTGTCATACACTTCTCTCATTCGTCTGTCATCAATATGAAAGTCCGTGACCATGAGTTGGAGTTTTATTCCTGCAAAACTGAATTCACCAAAAATCCGATCCATCTCTCCGGCCTTGTTCTCATCACCGGCATGAATCGTACCAAATGGGATGGCATGTCCTTTCAATTCAGGCGAGAGACAAAAGTTATGAGTCCAATCGTTCATTGATCTACTTATGCCCGGTTTGTGAGCATAATTCAGGGTCAAGAAATGATTGATTCTGAAATCCGTGAGTAATTTTGAAGCTAAATTCCCGGCTGTATCCTTTAAATGTATCGGCCAATAATGAATCTCAAAATAACTCCAAATGGATTCAAGAAGTTTTTGGGGGAAAAAGTGCACGTGCGCATCAAAATAATGAAAATCCTCATATTTCAACATTCCGGTTGGCTGTACCTCTCAGGGGAAAAAACTGGGGTTCAATCTTCATCATAACATGCGAACCGCATGATCCCTTTGGAATAAAGAAAGTATAGGGCAAACGGGCATGTATGTCAATGATTGATTTGCTGGGCAGGTAATTCCAATATATTACTTAGAGCTCAAATTTTCGAATTGGCGTAGATTTTGCATATTGGAGTAAGTATTCAAACCGGGGGGAGCGGTACCAATGAAAAACTTTTCTGATTAAAATGTATTGAGGAGAGAAACTCATCTCAGCAATTTCAATGTGTTTTTGATTGAGTGAATGACCGAAAACGTAGAAAAAACTAAAAATCTATCAGCCCCCTCCCCAGAAGAGAAATATTATTGACTGACGAGGTGGAAGTACTGCGATCACGTTGCTCATCTCAATCCATTCTAGTCAGAATCTTTTTAAATAATCTCTTTCATAATGAACGAAATTAAGTTAGAATAGGTTCAACTTCCAAAGGGGAGAGAAGTAAACCGTCAAAATGAAGGTTTGTTGATATGGAGACATTGTGAGAGATCAATTGCAATTCAATTCTGGTTTCTGATTTCTTTCTGCTTGAATCGCTTTGATTAGTAACAAAGGTTTATTCAGCTTTTTATTCAATACCACAATCATGAATCTAACAGCAATTATTGAATTCTCGTGTTTATTCTATATATTCGGCAAAGGGGGTTTTTATGTTGAATATCGCATCTGAAGAAACCTACAAGGACAGTGATATTATCATCAAAGAAGGCTCATCAGGAGACTGGGTATATATAATCCGATCAGGCGCTGTGGAAATTTCTAAGACAATCGGAGGGAAAAAGTTTGTTATAGAGCTGCTCCAACCGGGCGAAGTTTTTGGCGAACTCGGTTTCTTGGGAGGAATAAAAAGGACTGCAACAGCTCGTGCTGTCGGAGAGACCACGGTGGGTGTTTTAGATCGAGAGTTTCTGGATCAGGAATTTAACAAGCTCTATTCTGATTTTAGGGCCATTCTTACTGCTGTTGTAAAAAGGTTCAAGAAGATGATTGACAGAACCTCTGAGTTTTCAACACGTGGGGAGACTCGTATCTTAGAAACCTATTCCCTGAAGTATAAAGACAAAAATTCTTTTGTGGATGCTTACAGTGGCGATCTGAGCAGTGGAGGCCTCTTTATCAGAACCGGAAATCCCTTGCAGCGTGGTGAGCAGTTTTCACTCAGACTCCAATTGCCGGGCATTCCCAATTCCATTGAGACGAAATGCGAAGTTGTATGGGCAAGAAAAAAAGAGGAGGAAACCGATACATCACCGGCAGGAATGGGCGTCAAGTTTGTTGAAATGACCAAAAAGAACAATCAGATGCTCACACAATTCTTGAAGGATGTTTTGTAGCGAATCTCAAAAGTATTCGACTTGTGCGGTTACGCAGGGTTTGGGCAAGCGTGACATCCATTAAGGATAAATAGCCCTCCATTAGACCTCAGCCCCCGGCTATTATCTCAAGTGCCCTGATCTCATCTCCATCACTGACATCAATTTTTGTCCACTCTTCCTTCCTGATCCATTTACCGCTAATAAAAACACTCATAAAGGAGCACCAAGAACCTGACCTCTTTATGGTCTGTTCTACATTTTCTCCTTTGATCCAATCTATCTCTTTTCCGTTCACAATAACCATTTTATATTCTGTCTCCTGAATTCTGACTTCTCTTACAACTGGCGATCTTACCCCGACCTTGCTTCACCACACACGTCGAATTCTTTAAACTTTACAGACCCTTGTGAGACAATAGTAACTCAACAACATCCGGGAAATCTATTCCCAGCTCCTTTACCTTCTCCAGGGTCGGGATTCCGTCCTTTGTCCAACCCCGCCTCTTGTATACGGCATCCATAAGTCCCTCGTATCTCTTCTCACGATATTCCCTGAGTGACTTCATCTTCTCAGCGAGAGACACGGCAGAGGGTTCAATATTTAAAACCTCCTTGAGTTGATTATCGTATCTTTCTTCCCTTGACAGATACTCATCCTCGGTAACGGGGCCCATAGCTCTATAAGGAATTTTGTCATCATCTCTTCTGCCAAAGCCCATCTTCAGGTTGAATATCCTCTGAAAATTGTAGACTACCTCGCTCATCTTAATCATGTCATCAGGGTCAATAGGCCTACCAGTCACTGCTGTGAAATACTCAGAATACCACTCCACATGTTTCATCACTTTGGCCGGTTCAGGAGTATCTTTATTGTCGGCAGGTTGTACATCATTCCATGGAAGCTTACACAGACCGCAGAGTCCGAACCATGTCCTCAACATGGGGAACCAATGAAGAGCCTCTGCTTTTTCCTCAAAGGTGGGCATATAATTCTGTACCATATCGAGAAAAATCAACCATGCCTCATCATGCTGTGGACCCTTGAGGGCAAGGCCATATCCACCCTGCTGAGCCAATGACTCCTTGGACATATACTGTGAGAACTCAAGCCCTTTTGCTTCCATTCCTATATCATCCATGAAATCACAGTCTGCACCATACTCCTTGTGGAATATCTCCTTCATCTGCCTTACACCCATTCCTACGATCAGTCCGAATCCCTCGCCCAGAGCGATCTGGTGGATGAGTTCAAGCATCACCTCTTTATTACCGAATGTAAGTTCCAACCCTCCGGTATGCTCACTGTTTATAATCCCATTCTCGTAACATTCCATAGCAAAAGCAATAGCAGTCCCCATGGATATGGTATCGAGTCCATATGTGTCGCACCAATAGTTCATTTCAATAACATGATCAGCATCAAATATACCACAGTTTGATCCGCATCCTGCTATGGTTTCATATTCCGGGCCATCCACAAGAACCTTTTTGCCCTTCTTCGGACCTGTGGTCAATTCAAAGTCTTTCACACAATGGGAACAAGCCACTGCACACCCTAACCAGCACCCATCGAAGCCCGGATTAAACCTCTTTCTGAATTCTTCCCTCCCCATCTTCCATGCATCTTTATGGCTTCCGAATTTAAAGTTATGTGTAGGAAGAAGATCATAGTCATCCATTATGGTAACCAGGTGTGTCGTCCCAATGGTGGACATTTCATTCTGTTGTGGGTCCACTTCTCGTATCTCGGTGGAATGAGCCCGTCCGACTCTTTTGAGAGTCTCCTTATCAGCCGGGTCGTTCAGCTCTACAGTGACTTTCGGGCTCTTTACCACTAAAGCCTTTATCTTCTTGTGCGAAAAGACAGTACCAATTCCACCCCTACCGGCTTGTTTAATCCTTACGGATTGTCGAGCCGGATCATACCATGATACATTCAAACATCCAAAAAAGCTATGTCTTGCAGCAGTGCCGGAACAGACAACGGAGACATCCCTGGGATGCTCTTTGCCTACTCTCTTGTGGTAGTAATCGGTTATCTCATAAGCCTGATCTGAGAGATCTTCAGGCGGCCTCTCAATGGTGAGCGTACCGTTAAGACCATCTATGAGAATCACCACTTCCTCTTCGGCTTTTCCTTGTATCTCCAGAGCATCAAATCCGGCGAATTTGAGATACGGGCCAAAATAACCTCCTACGTTGCTGTCTATAACACTTCCCGTAAGAGGTGAAATTGTGGTGATTATTGACTTTCCGGAGCCGGGGTATATTGGTGTTCCCCCGAGTGGGCCGGCAGCAATACAAATCTCGTTTTCCGGACTTTTCCATGTGGTATCACCACTGACTGCATTCCAGAGAAGATAGAGGTCAAAACCTTTACCTCCGATAAACTTCTCTTTCATGACATGGGGAACAGGCTTTATTTCAAATGTATATGTAGAAATATCTATCTTAAGAGTCCTGTCAGTGTATCCACGATGCACTTTGGCCAACTCATAACTTTCAAAAGCGATCATCGTATCAGAAAAATGTTGCAACATATTAATTACGCACTCCTATTTTTGAGGTATATATCTCCATCCACCTCATGCACAAAACTCTATCTCAACAGATGTCAAATCTCTCTCGACACACAGAAACCATTGGAATCAGTGAGATGGCATCATTGTACATACCCTCATTCAGACAAGGGGAAACGGCTGACCCAGCAAGGCAGGAAGGCGGATCGAAAAAGAATCCCTTTTAGGGTGAGGCGTAGTATAGAAGAAAAGCAATATTATGTCAAATCTAAAGAAAAAGGGTGATGGTTCACAGGTCTTATCATTGATGTTCTTGTATGGTGAGGACATTCCATCACGAACACTCAAATCTTGGTTTCCGGTGTCAGAAGAGAGAAAGACTAGAAAGAGACTCTTCGCTCAAGCATAATTTGTATTTGCATTTTTACTCGTAAGGTGATCTTTTTTCTGACTCTTTGTCTTGAAGTTGAACGATCTTTTTCACAAATTCTTCCCACTGTTCTCTGTCTTCATGTTCCATTTTTTCCAAAAAGATTCCAGCCTGAAAGTAATAAGATGACTCCACTGAGCCAAGATCATACCATATGACCTTTCCTACGGCTTCGATCTTTTGTGCTTTTTGTGGTATTGTC
>JAXHSZ010000134.1:0-6351 GCA_034190725.1 Thermodesulfobacteriota bacterium | reverse complement strand
TGAAAAACGATTGAAGCGATGGGCTTGATTCTTTTTGAATAACTGCCGACAAATCAATTATAAAAGCCAAGGCTTAGCTTAGCCGGTCTTTTTAAACTCCTGCCCTTCCCTCCTTTCGACCACATCTCGGTTCGGATATCCTGCTGGCTGTCTGCGGGAGGTACGGGGAAATAGCCTTCTTTATACCGGGGCTTGTACCCAAGGTTCGGGTTTTCCATGCGTCCGGTGTTCCAACGACCCTCAACAGAATCGATATGATAATAGCCTTCGTGTTCGTTCTGGTCGAACCGTATGTCATCAAATATAAAGAACTCCGCTTCAGGGCCGAAATAACTGGTATCTCCGATGCCTGAATTCTTCAAGTAGTTTGCTGCCTTGCGAGCAATATTTCGGGGGTCGCGGGTATAGTCCTCACCTGTTATAGGATCGCATATGTTGCAGGTGATCACCAATGTCTTTGCAGCGAAGAACGGATCGATAAAGGCCGTTTCCGGAACAGGTTTTACGATCATATCGGACTCATTGATCACCTGCCATCCACGTATGCTCGATCCGTCAAAACCAAGACCCGCTTCAAACGTATCCTCTTCCATTTCCCTCACAGGTATGGAAAAGTGTTGCCAGAGCCCCGGAAAATCCATGAAACGAAGGTCCACGATCTCCACGCCTTCCCTTTTCATCAGGTCAATTATTTCTTTTGGTGATTTTGGTTTATCCATTTTTTTCCTCCTTATGAATTTACCCCCAGTGTTCAGGTTATTTGGCTGTAGGTTAATGGTTCATGGTTGATAGCTGTTTGGGTAACCGTTCGCGAGTATCAGTTTCCGGTTCATGATCTTATTGCTGAAATTCACCAAACACCTGGAAATGAGATTGATATGGAATTCAAGTGAGATCCCTTGTCTCTAAATCGTTGAACCGTAAGAATTTACCATGATCATCTGATTGAGTTTGTCATAGATCATAGTGAATTGTCAAAGCCTTTTGTGATGAAAGTTAAATTCCTTCCAGTAGAATTTCAGGTACCCTTCATGTTGACGAAAAAAGAATTATACATTCAGGATGGGGCCGAAACAGGAACCATCTGTCTTCTAGGACAGGTTGTACCCGATTTCACCGTGTTGGGTTTGGTCGAGGCCTATCACCTCATCCTCTTCTTCGACTCTCAATCCTATTGTCTTGTCCAGGATATATGCGATAATGAGTGTACCTACGAATGCATAGACGACAGTTGCTAGAATCCCTAAAAACTGTACCCATAATTGATTCCAGTTGCCTGCCAAAACGCCCGTTCCTCCGACGGTGACGAAAATTCCCGTGGCCAGGGCTCCCCATATGCCACCTACGCCGTGTATACCGAAGACGTCCAGGGAATCGTCATACCTCAACTTTACTTTCAAGAGAACGGCCTTATAGCACAGGGCACCGGCCACCAGGCCGATTATTATTGACTCAATCGGCTTGACAAACCCCGCTGCAGGTGTGATGGCCACGAGACCCGCCACAATACCGGAAGCGATGCCCAAAGCGCTCGGCTTCCCCTGGTGGATCCATTCACAGATCAACCATGCCAGAGCTGCGGAAGACGAGGCAAGGTGAGTCACGGTGAAAGCAAGCCCTGCACTGGTATTGGCTGCTAGGGCGCTTCCTGCGTTGAAACCGAACCATCCAAACCACAGGAGCCCCGCACCGAGAAGGGTTATTGTCAGGTTGTGGGGGATAATCTTTTCCTTCAAGTACCCCCTTCTCTTGCCCAGTACAAGGATGGCTGCAAGAGAGGAAATCCCCGAAGAGATATGCACTACCGTGCCTCCGGCAAAATCAAGTGCCCCCATTTTGTACAGCCAACCCCCCTCTCCCCATACCCAGTGAGCAATGGGGTCATAGATCAGCGTACTCCATACAAGGATAAAGATAAAGAAAGCGCTGAATTTTATACGTTCCGCAAGTGCTCCACTGATGAGTGCAGGTGTGATAATGGCAAACATACCCTGGAACATAATAAAGACGTACATGGGGATATCGCCCTGGAGAGTTTCGGGACCAATCCCCCTGAGGAAGAGAAAATCGAGACCACCGATCACGCCTCCTTTGTCACTCCCAAATGCGAGGGTATATCCTACAATGACCCACTGGATACTGATCACGGCCATAGCCAGGAAACTGTGCATCATGGTTGCAAGGACATTCTTGCTCCTCACCATCCCCGCATAGAAGAGTGCCAGGCCTGGCAGCATGAGGAGAACCAACGCAGAAGAGATCAACATCCATGCCGTATTTCCCGAATCAAAAGCGGGACTTCCCCCGTCTCCGGAACCATATGCAGACATGTGACCCAAAAAAATACTTGTTCCAATCAACGATAGTTGTAATATTATTCTCAACATAACCGTTACCTCACTTATTCCATATATTACGAGGAGATCATCTCAGGAAGACGCTCCTTTGATTTCACATTCAATCTTCTTCACTGTTCATTCTTCACTCATATGGCGTCCTCCTGCCGCTCCCCTGTTCTGATCCTGATCGCATCATCCACTTGAGAAATGAAGATCTTTCCGTCCCCTATCTTGCCCGTTCTTGCTGATTTCTCAATGGTTTCCACGACTTTTGTGGCCATCTCATCACCGATGACGATCTCTATCTTTATCTTTGGGACGAAATCGATCACATACTCAGCGCCTCTGTAAATTTCAGTATGGCCTTTTTGTCGGCCGAAGCCCTTGACTTCCGATACCGTCATTCCCTGCACACCCAGTGCCGTCAACTTCTCCTTCACATCATCCAGTTTGAACGGTTTGATAATAGCCTCGATTTTTTTCATCGTATCCTCCATGTTAAGTGATATAGATTTTCAGATATTACATTTCTCACCCACCCAAGCCTTATCCCCTTAAGGGGGGAGGGAAGGGAGAGGACTTCTCAACTTTCCAGAACCTTCATCAGGGTGCCCCTTACCTTTTTCAATGTCTTTTCATCGTAGATCTTCTGCCCGAATATGTCTCTCACATAAAAGCTGTCCGTAACATGGGTAAGGCTTGTGGAAATCTTCGCGATATAGATGGATATCCCCATATCAAACATGGCCTTTGTGATTATATATAAAAGGCCGAACCTGTCACTCGTCTTTACGTCGATTATGGTGTAGAAGTCTGATGAATTGTTATCGATGTGTATGGCGGTTTTGATCCTCTGTATCCCCTTCCCTTTGGGATGAATGTACGATTCTTTTTTCCTGACCAAATCCTCCACATTGATCCTTCCGTCGATGGCCTTTTCAAGGTCTTCCTGTATTGCTTTCCACTCTTCTTCAGCTACGTTTTCATCCCTATAGAGATAATTCACACGAAGCAAATCTATGGCTATTCCGTCGCTTCTTGTGTCTATCTGTGCATCCAAAATATTCATATTATGGTAGACCATCACACCGCACACCTTGGAGAACAGGCCGTGAAAATCGGGCGTGGCTATAAAGATGTCGTAATACCCCTTATCCAGTTTGTGCCTTACATCGAAGGCCAGGGCCTTGTCCTCCAAGTTGTAGCATAAGAGGATGTGATTGGATATCACCTCGGGCGAATTGTTGAGAAGGTACCTGGACGGTGTCAAATCAAAATTATATTGGATATCATCCGTGGGCATTTTAGGACGAAGTTCCCTCATGACTTCACTCTTTATATGGTCGAGTTTGCAGGCGACATCGGTCATGGTAAAGTCTCCCTTCTCAAGAATATGAAACGCTCTGACGTAAAGTTCCTGAAAGAGGCCCGCTTTCCAGGAGTTGAATGCTTCAGCTCTTGATGCTTTCATATCGGCGAAAGTCAGGATATAAAGCATTCGCAACCTGTCCGTATCCTGCATGTTCTGAGCGAATTTGATTATCAGGTGCTCGTCGGACAGGTCTCTGGTCTGTGCTATGGCCGACATGTAGATATGATTCTTCACCAAAAAAATGATTATATCCGTGTCATCCTGAGAGAGTCCGAGCCTTTTGCAAATGGTATATGCAATTTGCTCCCCGTGTTTCACGTGGTCCGTCTCGAAGACCTTTCCCAAATCGTGGACCAAAAGTCCCAGAAAGACCAGGTCAGGCCGGTTCTCCTCTTTTACCAATTTACTCAGGAAGGGAAATACCTTTCCATATCTTCCTGAAAGAAGGTTTTCACATTCCTCTATGGCACAAAGGGTGTGGGCATCTGCAGTATACACATGATGATGTGGAGATTGGGGAAGATGGGTGATGCATCCGAATTCAGGGATAAACTTCCCAAGAACACCCAATCTGTGCATTGTCTTTAGAGTCTCGGCCACTGAGTTCTTCTTTTCCACGATAGACAAGAAAGAACGATTCACTTTCTTGGATTTTCTGAACTCATCGTCTATTTCATCCAGATTGTTTCTCACAAGGTCCTGTGTTTCAAGATGAATTCCCAACCGAAGGTCTGTGGAATACTCGAATACTTTCATCAGGGTAAGTGGTTCGTTTTTCAAGAGATTCGGATCAGTCACATATATTTTATCATCTTTTACGCAAAAGCCGGGTTCCATTTTCTTAAAGAATCTCCTTTTCCGGATTCTTCCGGCCACCTTTCCATTATTGAGAGATCTGTCGATTAACACAGATGAGAGATATTTCGCATTTTCAGTGCACCGATAATAGTCATGCATAAAACTTCTGACCATATTCGTTGGATCGGTGTCGCAGTAACCCAAAAGGGCAGCGATCTTTTTCTGATGTTCGAAAGCAAGGTGGTCATTCCCCCTTCCGCTTATGAGATGAAGTCCCGTCCGTACCATCCACAGATACTCCAGGCACTCTTCCAGAAGAGAAATTTCCCAGGAAGAGAGCACCCCCTTCTCTTTTAAATGGTGAACATTCCCTGCCTGAAACCTTACCTTGGCCAACCAGAGCGCACTCTGAATATCCCTCAACCCTCCTTTGCCTTCCTTTATGTGAGGTTCCAGATAGTAGATCGAATCGCCATAGGAGCCATGTCTGGCTTTCATGTCCTTCAGTAATTCGTTCACAAAGAAGTTCACTCCTTTGGACACGGCGTTCTTAAAGATGGATTCCTGTGACTTTCGGAAAAGGTCTTGATTGCCCATGAGGTAGCGCATTTCCATGAGTGACGTTCTGATGGTAATATCGTCCTTCATCATGGCGATACAATCTTTTAAAGTTCTATTACAATATCCGACAGTCAATCCGGCGTCCCACAGGGGATAGAGGATTCTTCCTGTAATATCCTGAATGTCGCCATTACATTTTTCAGGCATCAGAAACATGAGGTCTATATCCGAGTGAAAACAGAGTTCCTCTCTTCCGTATCCGCCAAGAGCGACAACAGCATAGTCGTTTTGCTGTCCAAGATCCTTTGAAGATCCGTCCAACGAAACGGTTCTTCGTAGAAAACCATCCATTATGGATGAGTGCCTTCTGACGAGGTCTCTTCCGCTGGGGTTGCTCCTGTAGTCTTTGTATAAACTTTCTTTTTCTTCTTTTAAGAAGGCTTTCAGATTTTCCAAGTGCTTTTACCGAGTCCTCATATACAGTTGGATAGAACAGATCGCAATTCATGTGCCAACGTGTGAAATGTGGTCTTTTATTTAAAAATAAGCCTTATGAGACATGCACTTAAGGACAGATGTCGCAGGTTGAACAGGGTTTTGTTCCGGTAGTATGATGTTCAGTTGTGAGCAGGTTGAGAATTGAATATGGAAAGAGTAAATTGAATTATCAATATTTACGATATGTTGAGACAAAATGCTCGATAACGAGCAAAATTCTCCGGATAGAGCAAAAGAAAAGTTGCTCAGATGGGAAGGATCGTTGATGAAGTAAAAAGAGGGGACGTTCTCATCGGGAAAAACGCCCCCTCAGTGATTTAGATTCTATTCGAGCGCCCTGAATGTACGCAAAATTCACGTGGGTATGAGTCAAAGCCCACCTGTATATTACAGAGCAGGTTCTCAGTTTTTTTTTGAGAAGCGATGAACTCAAACCTTACTTTTTGAGAAGCCTCTCAATCACCATCTCTGCCAGTTTTTTTCCTGAAAGAAGCATACCGCCGAAGATGGGACCCATACGCGGTCCTCCAAAAGCATTATTCGCGGCCATACCCGCAACATAGAGTCCCGGGAAAACTTCCCCTGTATTGGCGACTGTAAATTGCTCACCTCTCTCAGCCCACAAGGGCATTTCTCCAATGACTTTTCCTGTTTCCGTATTGAGTCGGGCATTCATTTTACGGGTGACTATTTGACAGATTTCCGCAGGGTGGCCTGTGCCATCTACAACACAAGAGGCTTTAATGCCGAGGGGATCAACGTGAAGACCCAGGTTCTCCACAG
>JAXHSZ010000133.1:0-6688 GCA_034190725.1 Thermodesulfobacteriota bacterium | reverse complement strand
GGCTTTGACTGCCGTTTCTATGTCAGCGTTGACCATTTATGATATGTGCAAATCCATTGATCGTGAGATGATCATCTCAAATGTAAGGTTACTTAAAAAAAGCGGAGGGAAGAGCGGCACTTATCAACATAATATCCTTAAGAAGGAGACGGAATGAAAAGTTTATTTGCCTTATTAGAGTTTAACAAGGCCTTGAGTTCGACGCCGGATCTGAAAAATGCCATCTCTGATATTTTCAATATTCTCTCCTTTCGTCTGGCCATGAGCCAAGGCTTCTTAACGATTCTGGATTCAGAGACCAAGAAATTGATCACAAAAGTTCTTTACGGCCCTGATGAAAATGGTCAGAAAGCAAAAGACATTCAAGAAAGGGTATTTGAGCGAGGGCAACCGGCAGCCATCCCCCACTTTGATGCCCACCCTTTGTTCTTGGACGGTTCAAGTGCCTTGAACGTAAAAAAACCGGATATATCCTATTTATGTGTACCCATAAAGATCAAAGACAGGGTTATTGGGGTGCTCACAGTAGACCGCCTCCTGGATGAAAATGTGGCCTTTCATGAGGATTTGGAACTCTTAAAGAGTATTTCATCCTTTGTGGCCAATACAATAGAAACCTTCAATTCATTTCAAAAAGAGAGGGAAGACCTTATCGAGGAGAACAGACGTCTGAATAGAGAGCTGAAAAACATCAAGACACACAGAGAAAAAGACAGGAATGGAGATGAGTTGAAAAAGCGATGTCCTAAACGCCTCACATTGGAAAATGTCCTGGAGAAAAAACTGTTTGAGATAGTGACTGTCATGGATGTCAAGACCGAAGGCAAGAGAAGGTTGTATGCTGACACCATTTCCCAGGTTGAAAAGGCGCTCATTAAATTGGCTCTTGAAAGAACAAAGAATGTGAAATATGAGGCGGCTCGGTTTCTAGGGATTAACAGAAACACTCTGCATAAAAAGATGAATGATCTGGATATCTCTATTTAAAGGGTTCCCCTCCTGAAACATATCATCTCTTTTCCATTCGGAAACACTTTCCTGTCCACTTTTAACGAAGCCCTCTCCATTTGAGGAGAGGGCTTTTATAATGTTGGAAAAACGTACTCATATATACCTAAATTGAGCGATTCTTTCCTACTGTGAGGCTGTATCTTACTGAATCTGAAGCAAAAAACGTTTCAGATCGAACTCACTGAAGGGGTGGCTTCACTTTCGTCCGCTCCGAATCGTTTTTTTCTCCATATTCAGCAACCTACAACCTCTCGTTACGGAAAGAATCGCTCAATTTAGGATATAAATACAGTGATGATATATGAGGCTGCTCTATAGGTTTCCATATATTCAATTTTACTGTATTATCGTTCGGTATCCTTGACGACTTACTCCAATATACGACTCAATCTGATTCCTCCATCTGGCCGTGTGAAATTCAATATCTGAAAATCTATGCGTATAGTTTTTCTTTTTTTACCGTCCACTATTGATTTATAAATGAAAAACTGAGATAATATAAATATGAATTTTCAAGATATCATTTTATCACTTCAAAATTTCTGGTCGAAAAAAGGTTGTGTCCTGCAGCAACCCTATGGTATTGAGGTAGGAGCAGGAACTTTCAACCCGGCAACATTCCTCCGTGTCATTGGCCCTGAACCATGGAAAGTGGCATATGTGGAACCGTCTCGACGTCCCACGGACGGTCGCTATGGTGACAATCCCAACCGTCTCCAGCATTTCTATCAATTTCAAGTGATAATGAAACCATCCCCCCTGGATATTCAGGAGATATATTTGGAAAGCCTGAAAAACCTAGGGATAAAGCCACTCGCCCATGACATACGTTTTGTTGAAGATGACTGGGAGTCCCCTACTCTTGGTGCCTGGGGGCTGGGCTGGGAAGTCTGGCTGGATGGTATGGAGATTACCCAGTTCACCTATTTTCAACAGGCCGGTGGTATAGACCTTAAACCCATCTCCGTTGAATTGACATACGGGCTTGAAAGGATCGCAATGTATCTGCAAGGGATTGACAATGTATTCGATCTGGAATGGGTGGAAGGGATAATGTATGGGGATGTGCACCATCAAAGCGAGGTTGAATTCTCCACCTATAATTTTAAAGCAGCTGATGTGGGAATGTTGTTTCAATTGTTTGAAATGTATGAAAAAGAATCTATGGGCCTGGCAAAAAAAGGGCTCGTCTTACCCGCCTACGATTACTGCTTAAAATGTTCTCATACATTCAATCTCTTAGATGCGAGAAAAGCCATCAGTGTGACTGAAAGAACGGGTTTCATAGGCAGAGTAAGAAACCTGGCCGGTCTATGCGCTAATGGATATCTCAAGCAGAGAGAAGAAATGGGTTTTCCAATGCTAAAAAATGAGAACCTACACAAAGGCAGGAAGATGAATCATTGAGAGCATTCAAGCTAAAGCGACAGTTTAATATTTTGTTTGAAGGAAGTTTTTCAAACAGACCTTGAACGATACTCTCCGAAAGTATCTTTGCAGTATACATCCCATCATTTAAAGTTGTATTTCAAGAATAAGGAGGAAGGGACTCAATTACCACAAACCTATACAATACATATGTCGAAAGAGTTGCTTTTAGAGATAGGAACAGAAGAAATTCCGGCAGGATTCATGCCTCAGGCATTGAAGGCCATTGAAGAATTGATCCGCAGGGAGCTTACAACCCTTAGAATCGGCTTTGAAAATGTAAAGACATTAGGGACGCCCAGACGACTGGTGCTCTATATCAAATACGTATCTGAAAAGCAGGAAGACACGTATATAGAGGTCAAAGGGCCGGCAAAAAAGGTCGCCTTTAATGAGAAGGAGGAACCCACTCAGGCGGCCATTGGTTTTGCCAGAGCGCAGGGAGTTCACATAGAGGATCTGCAGGAAGTGAATACCCCAAAAGGGCTGTACATGGCGGTGAGGAAAAGGGAGACAGGCAGTGATACGAAGGATATCCTCTCGTTGATTATGCCGAAGCTCATCACTTCAATTCCATTCCCCAAATCAATGAGATGGATGGTGCTCTCTGTCAGGTTTGCCCGTCCCATCCACTGGATTCTCTGCTTATTCGGCGGGGAGGTTGTTCCATTTGAAGTGGGAAATATACAAAGTGGGGATTTCTCCTATGGGCATCGCTTCATGGAGCCTTCTGCGTTCAAAGTATCTGATTATGACTCATATATAAGGAGTTTGAAAAAATCCTTCGTCATTACAGATCCTATAGAAAGAAAGGAACGCATTCGAGATGTAACGAATCAAGCAGCTAAGGAGGTTTCCGGAAAAGTCCTGGAAGATGAAGAATTATTGGAAAAGGTGAACTATCTTGTGGAATATCCTACAGCGGTTGTGGGGAGTTTTGATAAAAAGTTTTTAAGTCTTCCAAGAGAGGTACTGATTTCCAGTATGCGGGAACACCAGATGTATTTTTCTGTGGTCGATCAGTCTGGTGAGCTTCTCCCACACTTTATCACCGTTAATAATACAGCGGTAACAGAGCCTGAAGTCGTAGTGAAGGGGAATGAGAGGGTTTTGCGGGCCAGGCTTGCCGATGCAGAGTTCTTCTTTGAAGAAGACCAAAAGACACCACTGTATAATAGAGTATCATTATTGAAAAATGTTATCTTTCAATCAGAATTGGGAACACTCTACGAAAAGGTCATGCGGGTCCAAAAGATAACCGAATATGTAACTTCAGAGAGAGAACGGCAAAATATAGAATCAGGAAAGAGGGCAGCCCTCCTCTGTAAGGCTGATCTGACGACCGGAATGGTTGGGGAGTTTCCGAAACTTCAAGGCGTTATGGGGAGAGAATACGCTCTGCTTTCAGAAGAAGACCCGGAAGTGGCGACTGCTATATATGAACACTACCTTCCCAGGTTCGCAGGTGACGGCCTTCCATGTACACATACCGGAGCGTTTTTAAGTATTGCAGACAAGTTGGATACCATAGTGGGCTGTTTCGGTGTAGGGCTCATTCCAACGGGGACGTCTGATCCCCATGCTCTGAGGCGTCAGGCTTTGGGGATCATTAACATCATACTGGACAGGGAATATTCAATCTCCCTTGATGGATTAATAGAACAAAGCATAGAATACCTGAGTGACAAGATATTGAAAGATAAACAGATATTGAAAGATGAAGTGTTGAAGTTCTTTCGGCTTCGTCTGCAACACCTTTTGATATCTCAAGGATACTCATACGATGTGCTGGATGCGGTACTCTCATTACACTTCCACAACATCGTAGATTCTTTTGAGAGAATAAAGGCTCTCCATGAATTGAAGAGTCAACCTGATTTTACACCCTTAGCCGTGGCCTTTAAAAGAGCCTCCAACATCCTCAGCCAATCGCCTCCAGGGAAAAAAGTGGATGTCTCCCTGTTCCAGGATCCTGCGGAAGATACCCTCTTTGAAAAGTATAATCAAATCCGAGAATCGACTGTCAGAATCGTTTCTGAAAAGAACTATAAAGGTGCTTTGCGTGAGTTGGTGCAACTGAGAGAACCAGTGGATAATTTTTTTGATAATGTCATGGTTATGGCAGAAGATGAAAAAACAAGGACAAACAGGCTGACAATACTCTCTCAAGTGTCCGACCTTTTTTTAATGATTGCCGATTTTACAAAAATCGTCACAGAATAAGCATGATCGGATTGAATGCTTCAAGCCCCAGAAAAGTACTACTCCTATATACCATGAATAGCCCAGCACCCATTCATAGATACCTGAAATCACCTCCCTCAATCCCTCCCGCAAGGTGAAGGAGAATTTCTGGATTTGTATAGGTATAATTTGGCTTCAGAAAAAACTCATCCATTCTTATCCATCATACAATTTGTTCCGATAAGCTGTTTGGTTATTCCATTGCTATATTGATAAAAAAACTGAGGTACACCCTCAGCAAACCAAAGATATCAATT
Source organism: Thermodesulfobacteriota bacterium (assembly GCA_034190725.1). GTDB lineage: Bacteria > Desulfobacterota > UBA8473 > UBA8473 > UBA8473 > JAXHSZ01. The sequence goes on along the minus strand of JAXHSZ010000133.1, from coordinate 1,748 downwards.
AACCCAATAAAAGGAGGAATGTAAAATGGCCAATAAATATGTATATTTCTTTGGAGACAGTAAGACTGAAGGCAGCGCAGAGATGAGAAATCTCTTGGGCGGCAAAGGGTGCAACCTTGCAGAGATGTCAAACCTGGGTATACCGGTTCCCCCTGGCTTCACAATAACCACTGAGGTCTGTACAGCATACGATGAGAACAACAATACTTATCCGAAGGAATTGAAAGCTCAGGTGGAAGAGAATGTGGCAAAAATTGAAGAGATCATGGAGGTAAAATTCGGAGACAGTGAGAATCCCCTCCTTCTTTCGGTAAGGTCCGGGGCCCGTGTATCCATGCCGGGAATGATGGATACAGTCCTAAATCTGGGCTTAAATGATACTACAGTCAAGGGACTCATAAAACAATCCAATGATGAGAGATTTGCCTATGACTGTTATCGAAGATTTGTCCAGATGTACGGGGATGTGGTGCTCGATCTGAAACCTGTGGATAAAAATGAAAGGGATCCTTTTGAGCTTATCTTGGAAGAAAAGAAGGCACAGAAGGGTGTTTCCCTTGACAATGAGTTGAGTTCCCAAGACTTACAGGAATTGGTAATGGAATTTAAGAATGAAATCAAGAACAGACTCGATATTGATTTTCCGGAAGATCCCATGGACCAGTTATGGGGTGCGATCAGTGCTGTATTCGGTTCATGGAATAATGACAGGGCCATTGCATACCGGGAGTTGAACAACATACCCGGACATTGGGGAACGGCTGTCAATGTTCAGACCATGGTCTTCGGGAATATGGGCGAAGACAGCGGTACCGGAGTGGCCTTCACTCGTGATCCAGCCACAGGGGCCAATGTCTTTTATGGAGAATACTTGATGAATGCTCAGGGAGAAGACGTGGTCGCAGGTATTCGTACTCCAAGACCTATCAATATAATTCAGAAAGGGGAAAGTTCCCTTACTTCTTTGGAAGAAGAGCTGCCCAATATTTATAGGCAGCTGGATGATATCAGAAAGAAACTGGAAAAACATTTCAGGGATTTGCAAGATGTTGAGTTTACCATCCAGAAAGGAAAACTCTGGATGCTTCAGACCCGTTCTGGAAAGCGCACCGGTTTTGCTGCTCTCAGGATCGCCATGGAAATGGTCAAAGAAGGACTGATCAGTGAAGAAGAAGCAATCATGAGAGTCGAGCCAGGTCAGATAAATCAGCTATTAAACCCCGTCTTTGATCAAAATGAGAAAAACAACGCAATGGCAGAAGGGAGACTTCTGGCCAAAGGTCTCAATGCTGGGCCTGGAGCTGCTTGCGGAAAAGTGGTCTTCAATGCTTCCGATGCGGAAGAACTTGCGAAAAAAGGTGATGAGGCTATTATCCTGGTGCGGGTTGAAACCTCGCCGGAAGACATCAGGGGGATGAACGCAGCCAGGGGCATATTGACCGCTAGAGGTGGGATGACTTCCCATGCGGCTCTGGTTGCAAGGCAGATGGGCAAAGTGTGCGTAGCCGGGTGTGGCGCCTTGGATATCGATTACAATTCACAGGAGATGAAGGTCGCCGGTCGTACAATTAAGAAGGGAGACTACATTTCCATCGACGGTACACTGGGTGAAGTGATCCTGGGTGAGATCAAGACAACCCCGTCAGAGACCCTCCAAGTGTTGATAGATAAGACTTTAAAACCTAAGGATTCCCCAATATTTCAGATATATTCCGAAATAATGTCCTGGGCTGATCATATCAGGACTT
>JAXHSZ010000132.1:0-2819 GCA_034190725.1 Thermodesulfobacteriota bacterium | reverse complement strand
GGGTATTCTGAATCTGTGAGGGGTGTTACCGACACAACAATTAAGATCGGAGCCATTTTGGACCAAACAGGTCCCATTGCAGGGGATATGGGACTGCCGGTGACCGAAGCGATAAAACATTACACAAGACATGTCAATGAAGGCGGTGGAGTCTTTGGAAGAAAAGTCAAGTTGCTCATCGAGGATGATCGATACTCCATTCCGGCAGGTATTGCTGCGTTTAAGAAACTTCTCTTCAAGGACAGGATATTTATTCTTCTTGGGCCGGGTTCAACCGGAGAGGCCAGGGCACTTTGTGGGAAGATACAAAAACAGAGAATTCCAAGCATAACAGGTGCTCCGGATGAGGCCATGGTGAAACCATTAAAAAGGTATATTTTCATGGTCTTTAATGTCTACGATGATCAGTTGGGAGTGATCTTTGAGTACATAAAAAAGGATCTCAAACCGTCAAAAGCCAATATTGCTTTTGTATATTTTGATGCAGAGTCAGGTAAGATAGCCCTCAAATCGGCCAATAAATGGGCTGATTTTTTCAATTTTAACCTCAACACAGAGATCATAAATATGGGCGCCATAGAGGTAAATTCTCAAGTGTTGGGCATAAAAAGGAAGAAATCGACACATGTGATAATCCATCATGGTTCTCCTGGTGCTGCACTGTTATTAAGAGCATTAAAAAGATTCGGTCTGGATATTCCGGTCTTTGGAACTGCGCCCAGTTGTATGGAAGACACAGTCAGGATGGGAGGCAAGGCATCCAAGAATTACATCGGTGCCCATATGGTGAGTTCCTGGTACGAGGATTTCAAAGGCATGGAGAAGCTGCGCAAGATTACCCTCAAGTATAATCCCGGCACAGAGCAACCATATCGCAGCAAAATATATACCCTGGGCTGGCTTATGTGTACCGTCCTTTTCAAAGGTTTGGAGAGGGCCGGTAAGGATTTGAATGCCGAGGGATTGGTAAAGGCCTGGGAGAGCATAAGAGATATGGATACCGGTGGAATTTCCGGACCAATCAATTTTTCTTCAACAAACCACAAGGGTCTGCAACAATCAAGGCTCTATGGGGCAGATACAGAACGGGAAAGATTTATCCCCATTACGGGTTGGAGAAAGACTCCTGAAATCAAGTAGACAGCGTTATACACACTCCTGCTCAACTGCACAGGTCGAAATGTTTTGATCAGTATTCTTGAAAAAGTGGAAAAAATGCTTTTTCATAAAAAGGTTTGCTTTGCTTTATAAGAAGTTGTCAATGGAAAGGAGATTGAGGATGAAGGGTAATTCAATGGTATGGTGGGCAATTGTACTGATTACATGCATTCTTTGGGTTGGAATCAGTGGGAGTGAAGCAAAAGAAGTGAGAGGGGTAACAGACACATCCGTGAGAATAGGCGTCATTATGGATCAGACAGGACCTGCGGCATCGACGCTTGTTCCCACCACCAGAGCAATAAAGAACCTTGCCAGACACATCAATGAAAATGGAGGCATTCATGGAAGAAATTTGGAAATTCTTATTGAAGATGATCGGTATTCCATACCCTCTGCAATTGCGGCATTCAAGAAACTTGTATACAAAGATAAGATCTTTTGCCTCATAGGTCCCAGTTCAGGCAGTTTTGTGAATGTGCTCTGGAGAAAAATGCAAAAAGAGAAATTGCCAAGCATGGGGCCGAGTATTAAAGTGGCAGTTGAGCCATACAAGAGGTATCTGTTCAATTACCAGGACTCCTATGAAGGACAGATACAGGTCCTCATAAATTATATGATGAAAGATTATAAAGTAAAAGATCCAAGGGTTGGTATTATGCATCCGGACACCGAAACCGGTAAGATTGATCTGAGAGCTGCATTGCCGAAGTTAAAAGAATATGATATCAAACCAGTAACAAAAGAAATCTTCATGGCCGGTGCAATGGATGCCAGCTCGCAGGTCATGAGTCTGAAAAGGCATCGTATCAATAGTATTCTGAATATTGGGACAATTCCATCCACAACGGTTACCCTGCTGAGGGATTTGAGAAAGTTCGGTTTAAAGGTGCCTGTCTTTAACAGTTATGCAGCCATGCTTGGAGAGGAATTAAATGAAATGGGTGAAGTGGTACGCATGGCATATTTTATTCATGCAACTGCTCCCTGGTATGGCGAAGGACCAGAGGTAGCGCGTCTGAGAGAAATTACTCTGAAATACCAGCCTGGAACGGAAAAACCATATCGAGGATCATCTTATGCTGCAGGATGGCTTCTCCTCACCATATGGACAGAGGGAATCAAAATGGCAGGGAGGGATCTCGATGAGGATGCACTCATAGAGGCTCTTGAGGGTCTCAAGAACTTTGATACCGGAGGGCTCAGTGGGCCGATCACCTTTAGCGCAACCAGCCATAAAGGCGGAGACTCGTGGAAGATTTACAAGTCAGACATAGTCAGGAAACAATATGTGGCGTTAACCGGATGGAGGAAGTCAGATTAGGGATGAGACCGTGATAGCTTTCTCAAATTGACGCTCAGATTTAGGACGGATTTGTTTGATTTGAAAACGCAAAGCCGGTAGAATAGCAGTGGCTATTTTGAGGATTCTGTGTTTGAAGATCGGGCAAAGACAGCCTGAAGATGAGATGCACAAATGGGGAAGTTATTCCAAGCCTCATCCCTTAAAAAAAGGAGATATTCATGATGAAGAGAGAATCCAGCGCCATACGTAACACTGTCTTCACTTTTTCCATTTTTGTTGTCATATGTATTCTTTTGCCGAGAAACGTTACCGGTCAATCAGAATCTGTGCGAGGTGTGACAGAAACAATAATAAA
>JAXHSZ010000131.1:0-7341 GCA_034190725.1 Thermodesulfobacteriota bacterium | reverse complement strand
AACTGATTCTATCATCTGGTCTAATAGCTCATCCTCCTGTTCAGTGGGAAACATGTCTATGGCCAAAGGCATGATCAAGAAATCAATGCCTTCCCACTCAGAAACGATCCTGACAGTATTAACAAACTTCTCAGTGTCCCACACCAACCACTGGGTGTCGACCGGATTTCGTATGCTGTTGTTGGCGTCAGGGGTGAAGCTTTTCAGGACATCTCGCATATCATGGGGGAATAGAGGGACTGAAAGACCTGCTCTCTCACAGTCATCGGCGGCCTGAACACTCACACCTCCACCATATCCTACGACGGCTACGTTCTTGCCCCTGGGACGATTCATGAAGACAAAAGCAAGGACTGCATCTATAAGTTCGTCGATACTGTGAACCCGGAGAGCTCCGGCCTGCCTGCAAAGGGCATCCCATATCCTTTCCTCCCCTGTGAGAGAGCCCGTATGGGAGGCTGCTGCTCTTGTCCCTGCCTCTGTATGTCCGCCTTTGTGTACGATTACAGGTTTCATCTCAGCCGCAGTCTTCAGCGCTTTTAGAAACTTTCTTCCATCTCTCACTCCTTCAATATAGAGAGCGATAACCTCTGTTTGAGGATCATGGGCAAGATATTCCAGGAAATCCGTTGCACTCAGGTCGCACCCATTTCCATAGGCAACTGCTTTACTGTACCGAAGCCCACGAGTTGCCCCCAGTCTTAAAAACCGGATGCAGTGGCCACCACTCTGGGCGAGACAGGCAACAGGACCACTCACTTTCGGCAATATGGAACTGAAGGTTAACTTAGACTCGGGGCAATAAATACCGGGAGAGTTCGGTCCAATGATTCTGATCCCCCTCTTTTGTGCAATAAAACAGATCTCTTCTTCTAATCGACAGCCTTCCTCTTCACAAGTTTCGCTGAAACCTGAGGTGAAAAGATGAATGACTTTCACACCTTTTAAAGCGCATTCTTCCATGAGACGAGGAGTAAAACGAGCAGCGATGCTGCAAATGACATAGTCCACGGGACCGGGTATATCTTCTATACTTGGATAGGTGGGGAATCCCCACAACTCATTGTATTTGCGACTCACAAAGTACAGCTCACCATCATACTTGAATTCCATTAACGCTTCAGGAATCATTTGGCCCGCCCAATTATTCGGATCCGGGGTTGTGCCCACAAGGGCAATGGATCTTGGGTGGAATACGGTGTCTATATCTTGGAATGGATTCATACCTTTCTCCTTGGGAATGGCCTCGATTGTTTTGATTCCATCAGCTGTATTATGTTGCTTTATGCTCAATCATAATGTTGCTATTCCATGGAAGGCTTATCAGCGAGGAAGACTTTTCTTATATCCTTCAGTTTCTTTTACAATCTAGCCAAAGTGAAAAAAACAGTCAATGAAAAAATTCGTTCATCTCGCATGGCAATCATGTCTTGGTTTGATATTGACAATAATGGTTTCCTGGGCTAACATACGTTGTGAATTTTCATTCCATGTTCAACAGGAGGTCGAGATGAGCGATCAGGCTGAAGAGTTCAGAAGGCAAAAGATCAAAGAGGCTTACAGAGAGGCCACAACTGACTTTGCAACGGATTCCGGCATAACAGTGAAGAATATATATACTCACGAAGATGTCTCGCATGTGGATTGTGAAAAGGATATAGGTCTTCCTGGTCAATATCCTTTTACCAGGGGACACCACCCCTTAATGTACAGAGGTAAACTATGGAATATCAGGGAGATAGCAGGGCTTTCCACTCCTTCCAAGTTCAATGAGAGGTGTAAGTTTCTCGTGGAGCAAGGAGCCGGTGCCCTTGATTGGGAGCTGGATGGACCTACTTTGTATGGAATTGAGCCCGATCAGCCAATGGCCGAAGGGCAATTGGGGGTCTGTGGTGTCGCTTTACACACACTAAGAGATGTCGAGATTTTAAGTGAGGGATTACCGTTAGATGAGTTGAGCCTTTCTTCTGATGCTTTCTATCCTGATGTCTGGCAGTCCTATATATTGACGGCAAAGAAAAGGGGCTGTGAAATAAGTAAGCTTCGAGGTATAGGGGGTGCAATATTTTACTATGGACCGTCGGTCTTCCCCAGCCGTATGGACTGGCTGATTCACAAAGGAGATTTTTCAACTTTAGCCAGGTGGGGAAATGACTTCTGTGAATACGCCTATAGGAATTTTCCAAAGTGGAACATCTGGTTTACAAGTTCATATGATTTGCAGGAGGCTGGAGGAAACGCCATACATGAAATCGCATTCACTATTGCCATCCGAAATGAATTGATTCGAGAGATGTTGCGAAGAGGCCTCGATATTAACACAATCGGCAGCCGCCTGAGTCCTGTTCTTGGTGTAAACAGGGACTTCTTTGAAGAGATAGCCAAACTGAGGGCGGCAAGGAGAATATGGGCCAGGACGATGAAGGAAGAATTCGGAGCCACAGATCCCAAAGCAATGTGTCTGAGGTTCCATGTGGATGTGTCAGGGTCGAACTTTACACGTCAGCAACCTCTTGTCAATATCGCACGTGGCGCACTGGGCACCCTCGCTGCAGTTCTCGGAGGCAGTATGGGGATACAGAATCCTTCCTTTGATGAAGGTTGGGCAACCCCCACAGAGGAGGCGGTGAGACTTGCCATTCGAACACAACAGGTGATTCGTTATGAATCCGGTGTAACAAGGGTCGCAGATCCTTTGGCAGGTTCATACTACATCGAATGGCTCACAAATGAGTTGGAGGAGAAGACAGAGTCCATGGTTCACCAGATCGAGCAGATGGGTGGATGGCTGAAAGCCCTGGAGAAGGGTTGGGTCCACGCGCAACTCATGGAGGGGCTTTTGGGTATTCAGAGAAAGGTGGAGAACGGAGAAAGGACGGTCGTTGGTGTGAATCGTTTCCAGATCCCCCCTGAAGAGGACTTCAAACCGGATGTCTATACTCCGGACACTTCGGATGTGGAAGAATATCTGGATGAATACAAGAAATTCAGGGAAAAGAGAGATTGCAAGGTCTTGAAAGACCAAATAAAAAAGCTGCAAAAGGCGGCCACGGACCCAAAGAAGAATCTTGTCTCATATGTGTATGATGCTTTGGAGGCGGATGCCACCTTTCCGGAGATAATCGGTGTTATGAGGATGAATGACGGATTGGAGTATGACTGGGCCGGGGAAAGGGACTTTCCTTTTTGAGGATGATCCCAAGGGGAATGATTGAATTTAAACAAGTGTCTTTCTCCATAGGGTGAGGTTTCAACACTACAGCAGATCTATGAACCCATAAAAAAAGAAAAACCCAGGTCTTTTGAAAAGGCCTGGGTTTTTTTATGAGGAATCTTTCCTTTTCCTACTTTGCTAATGTTTTCATTGCCTCTCCATACTGCTTCATGAAATCAGTTGCTGCTTGTTTATCCCTTCTTGCTTCCGGTTCCCAACCTTTGGGAGCCTCAGACTCCATGACAAACTGGAGATGAACAAGTGCCTTTTGGGCGGCTGCCTTGAGGTCATCCACCAGGAGCGTGGCCTTGATCCTGTGGATCATGAGATTGTCAGGGGCGGCTTCCATAGCTTCGTCAATGAATTTGTACGAAGCGACCTTATCCCCTCCTAAAAATGGCGGAAGCTTTCCTTTCAAGTATCCCATAACCAGAGCAGGCATGCCGTTCAAGTAGGTTTTATCGATTTCATATGACTTTTGACCGTATGTGAGGGCTGTCTTGATGTCCTTGGAGGCCGCCGCCGCATACGCCTTCCAGAAATTCGCGGCCGCACTGTTCGGGGCCACTTTAATCCACTCGTCCGTCATGTCACTCGCGATTGCCATGTACTCAAAGGCATCCATCTGTGTCTCTTCATTGGCACCCAGATCCATTGCAAGATACACGGTAAGCCTTGATCCTAACTCAAAAGCCTCCAAGTTCTTAGGGTCATCCTCTTGGATTTTTTGAAACATGGAGATGCCCTTTTTTGCCTTTTCTACGTCAGCCCTTTGTTCGAAAAGTTTTTTCGCTTCAGCCATTGAGGCTGCATTGGAAACGGCCGGGAAAGAGAACAACATCATCATACTGACTACCAGGACTGAAGTGAAGAAAAATAAGCCAAATCTTTTCATATTAACCTCCTACTAATAAATGATTATTTATGAGGAACAAACATCTTGACCGAACAAAAGTCTCTTTTCCTTGCTCACCTCCTTTCTCCTTTTTCAATAGTATCTTCAACCACCTCCCTTGTTCACATGAAAATCGCCTTTATTATGAGTATTCTCGGTATTATTAATAACGGTACTTATATAATTTAGGCTCAATATATGTCAAGTATTTTTTTGCAAATTATACTACCATTTAAGACAAAAAGGGTCCTTTCACTTTGTACCGTCAAAGGCTCAGAAATGTATGATAATTTTCCTGAATCAAGGATCAATTGCTATTTTCATATGTTAAGACCTCTTCCCTCTCGATTGACAGAAAAAAGCCTCTGGGAAAAAATGTTTGATTTTTTCATTTGCTTGATATATATAGATCTTACACTTTATTGTACCCGTTCATATTCAGATTTGCATTTACCGATGGACACAAATAATTCATTTTCTGAGGGATGAGATGGAGAAGAGAGCCTTTCTCAAAGAACTCCCCATCAGTGTGTGGATCAGACTGCTCCGTGCCTACTATGTCATATCAAATGATATACGAAAGAGTATCGGCAGAAAAGGCCTCACAATACCTCAACTCTATGTTGTAATAATCCTTGGAGTTGTGGGTGACCTTCTTCTCGGTGAACTGGGAAAACAGATGCTGGTTACAAAAGGCAATGTCACTTCCATTGTTGATCATCTAGAGAAGGATGGACTTGCATACAGGGATAGGGATACAGTGGATCGAAGGAGGGTATGGGTAAGACTTACCGATCAGGGAAGAGAGGTGTTTGAAGATGTTTTATCGGCTTATGAGGAGGACTTTGCAATTCTTCTGGGATCTCTTTCTGCTGATGAAATGAGGCAGCTCTCTCAATTACTCAAGAAATTAACGGATGGCATCTTGAAAAAGGATGAAAGTATTTTTTTTTCAAATTAGTTCAAACTTAAAATGTTTAAGTTGATATAATTTTGGAGGTGTCCTTTGAAAAGGAGAGTCGTCGTAACAGGTTTAGGGGCCATTACACCCCTGGGTATAGGATTGGAAGAGAACTGGGAAAAGATATGCAATGGAGAATCCGGGATACGGAGGATCAAAAGCTTTGATCCATCGCCTTTCCCATGTCAAATAGCCGGAGAAGTACCGAGTTTTGATCCTTCGGATTACATTGAAGCCAAGTTTGCAAGGAGGATGGATACTTTTATCCAATATGCAGTTGCCACTGCCTTAATGGCTGTTCAGGATTCCGGTTTGAATATTACAGAGAACAACTCCGGCAAAGCAGGTGTATATATTGGTACGACATGGGGTGGTATCCCGGCATATGACAAGGAGTTGAAGGTCCTGGAGGAAAAAGGGTACAAGAAGGTTTCCCCCTTTCTTATTCCTTCTGCCATACCCAATCTTGCAGCGGGTCAGGTTGCCATTCATTTGGGGGCTACCGGCCCCAATGCATGTTCAGCAGATGCATGTGCTGCAGGCGCTCATTCCATAGGGGGCGCATCCAGGATGATTGAGAGGGGAGACGCCGATGTTATGATTGCCGGGGGGGCTGAAGCTGTTCATACACCCCTTGTTCTTGTTGCCCTTGCGAATATAAATGCCCTTTCTTGCCGAAACGATGAACCTGAGAAAGCAAGCAGACCCTTTGAAAGAGATCGGAATGGATTCGTCATGAGTGAGGGAGCAGGGCTTCTGGTTTTGGAGGAATTACATCATGCTCTGTCACGGGATGCAAGAATTTATGCAGAAATTGTGGGCTATGGTATGTCATCAGATGCATATCACATAGTGAGCCCCCATCCGGAGGGAAAGGAAACAGCCCGGTGTATGCAGGTCGCCCTCAATGACAGCAAAATTCACCCGGAAGAGGTGGATTACATAAACGCCCACGGTACGTCAACTATATACAATGACCGTTCAGAGACATTGTCCATAAAAAAAGTATTTAAGGAACATGCGTACAATCTCCCCATCAGTTCCAATAAATCGATGATTGGGCACTTAATGGGAGCGGCAGGAGGGATAGAGGCAGTCTTCACTGTGTTGACCATTTACAATAAAGTGATTCCACCTACGATAAACTATGAGAATGTAGATCCGGACTGTGACCTCAACTATGTACCAAATGAGGCAATAAGGAAGGAAGTGAGGGTTGCATTATCCAACTCTTTTGGATTTGGCGGTGTCAATGGTACTCTTGTATTCAAAGAATACAGATAACCACCTGGTGCGGATTCATATATGGACGTTTGCAGAAAGCTTTATACTGACATCATACCCTCTGCCCTCAAATCAGAAGGACGAAATTCGAAATAAATTCAAATTTCTCAATTTCTAAATTATGGTCATTTGTTGTGAGGATCTGTACTGGATTTCGATCGATCATCAAGCCTTGAAAATCCACAACTTAAAACTTACCTATCAATTCTCCATATCTCACAAGGCCTGACAGAGCTTTTGCAGCCCTCTCAGGTCTGGTGTACACAGGAATCCCATTGCCTTCAAACTCATCTATCATACCTTGAATCTCATTCTGATGTGTATTTATGCAAATTACAATGGGTTTTCTGTACTGCTCTTTCATTGTCATCATGCCTTTTAACAGCTCTTCGAATGGCAAGATAGGGTGAGGTAACATAAAGAAGATCAGGGCATCTATACTGGCATCTTCCAAAACAGTTTGTATCACCCCGAAAATAGTCTCCATTCCCTTTGCAAAGGCGAGATCCACTGGGTTGCTCCGTATGGTCATGGGTGGTAATACCTCTTCCAGTTTCTCTTTTGTTCGTCCTGAGAAATGAGGGAGTTTTAAACCTCTGGTTACACACATGTCCGTTATCATGATCCCCGGACCTGCTTGAAAAGAAAGAACCGCTATCCTGTTACTTTCAGGTGGTTTCTGAAGAGAGAGTATCTTGGCAATATCGAGCAACTCTTCACAGTCATCTGCAGGCACGATCTTTGCCTGCTTAAAAGCAGCCTCATAGAGTTCATACTTTCCTGCAAGAGATCCTGTATGGGAGAATGCCGGCGCATGGGCTTCGGCAGATTTTCCAATTTTGCAGGCCACTATGGGCTTCTTCAGGGTCACTTCCCTGGCCACCGAAACAAACTTACGGGGATCATCTATCCCTTCTACGTATAATAGAATGACGTCCGTATCACTGTCGTTGACTAGGTATTCCAGCAAATCAGCGTATTCTACAT
>JAXHSZ010000130.1:0-4111 GCA_034190725.1 Thermodesulfobacteriota bacterium | reverse complement strand
AACTCATTGGATCAATCGGCCACACATGTTCGCCCACGCCCTCTTCTTTGATCCTTTTTCTTTCAAAAACAGACGCTGTGAGATCCGATTTCTTCCCATAATAAGACCGAAAGTATTTTAGAAAACTTTGAAGAGGTTAAAAAATGAAACCGCTTTCCAAACACGTCTTTACTGCAGTCTTCCTCTTTGTCATCTGTTTTTCCTGTGGTGCCTTTGCTCAACAAACTCAGGATAAAGAAGGTCATATCACCGTTCCCTGGAATGAAATGAAGAGGTTTCTGAACCTGGATTCACAAGAGATTGTCCTGTCCATGGAGATTTTTCAAAAGCTCCTTGCCTACACCGGAGTTGCCGCTCCACCATCTCATACAGTCAGTGGCGGCAATGTGATTCTGACCAGAAATGAGTTCAAGAAACTGGTGGATCAGATGAAACCGCCATCAGGACATGATGTACTCCCCCCTTTTGACTATTTGATTACAAAAGCATTTTACAATGGAAAAATGACTCGGAACAACACCATATTCACCGGAACATTCACTGTCCATGTGCTCAAGAAAGATGCATACCTGAAAGTTCCAATTCTCTCCCAGAGCCTCGCCCTGGAAGACATTCGGATTGACGGAAAACAGGCCCTGATAGTCAGTGAAAAAGGGTATCATCACGTTGTCCTGTCAAAGACCGGAACGTTTACTGTAACAGCTTCCTTTGCTTTGAAGTCGGTTATCGATAAAGGTCCCCACAAGTTGGACCTTATTATTCAAAGGACTCCCATCACTCTCCTGAAGCTTGAAATTCCCTTAAAGGATATTGAAGTGTCCATCCCTGAGGCTCAGCAACTCAGGACAACAACCAGAGGAAACACAACAGTAGTTTCTGCGGTAGTGAGTTCAGGGAACCGCATCGGTATCCAGTGGCAGAAAAAAATTGCTGTCACTGAGAAGGTACCGCCCAAACTCTATACAGACCTCTTTTATTTGGTATCCATTGAAGATGATGTCCTTAAAATCAATTCTGATATCAATTACAACATTTTGCACAGTAACGTGGAAGAAGTGCGGTTAACAATACCGGAGAATATGAACATTCTTTCCGTCACAGGAGAGGGAGTAGGAGAGTGGCAAGAGGCGGAACAGCAAAAACAACGTCTCGTGAGGATTCCTTTCACTTATGGCAAAAAGGGGAAGGTTTTGGTGCATGTGACAGCAGAAGTTGGGCTTTCTGAGCTGGGTACATCCAATGTCTTTACCGGGTTTCAGACCTTGGAAAGTGTTCGAGAGACGGGATTCCTTGGCATTACCCTCAACACCAGTGCAGAGCTTATCGTCACGAAGATTGATGGGATGGAAAAGATAGCCCCGCAAAAACTGCCTGCTCGACTGATCAACAAATCTGCCAAACCCATCATGTTGGGATTCAAATATCTGAAGCATCCATACCACCTGGCACTCGAAGTAAAAAAACATGAAAAGGTCTCCGTACCGATTGCAACCATTAATTCCGCAAGTGCGGTGACGCTTTGTACGGAGGATGGAAAAGTCGTACATCGACTTGTGTATCAGGTAAGAAACAGCGCCAAACAGTTTCTGGAAATCCAGGTGCCTAAGGAAGCCGATGTATGGAGTGTCTTTGTGGACAATCAACCTGTGGAGTCGTCCCTCAGAACGGAGCAAAAGGATTCCGAACACCGGAAGCTTTTGGTTCCGCTTATTCGTTCAAAAGCAGTGAACAAGCAGCTGGGCACTTTCCCTGTTGAGGTAATTCTGGCCTTGTCTGAGGATCGCTTCTCCTGGTATGCCACGAAGAGCGCAACTCTGCCTACGGTAGATTTACTGACCAGCCAACTGTTCTGGTCTGTCTACTTACCGAACGATTATGCCTACCATTATTTTGACAGCACTCTGGAAAAAGAAGAAATCATCCGCGGTTTGAACATTTTCTCGAAGGCACAGCGTTTTTATGATCAAAGCGCCATGCGTGAGGTGTCCGAACTCGCGAAAAGCAAAGAGATGGATGAGTTGAAAAAAGTCTATAAAGGGGAAGAAGCGCAGAGCCGTTTCAGGAACATACCCGTTCAAAAACAGCAGGTGACAAGTCAGATGGCAGCGGAAATGGAGTTTAGCGGACGGCTGGCAGGTCTGGCTGGACAGGATAAGCCCTCAGTTACAGTCTCCGGCAGTGGAGCAATCGGCATTCTCCCCATAATGATTCAGGTGCCCACCAGCGGGCAGGTATATCGTTTTGCCAAGACAATTATAAAACCGGAGGATCACTTAACATTCAGCGTGGTTTACACTCAGCTGTGGTTAGGGAAGTTAATAAAATGGGGAATCTTCATACTCATTATTCTGCTTCTTTTCTTCAACAGAAATCGTTTGAGAGGTCCATGGAAATGGGTAAAAAATCTGTTTTATGCAGCAATGCAATTTTATAAACAGCACCAGCAGACCTTGAAGAAAATCGCCGGATCCCTTTTCACCCCTTTCCTGCTCGTGGGTTTGATTTTCCTCAGTTGGCCCTTTTCAACGCTATTATCGGCCATTTTTCTACTGCTGTTTTGGCTGATCGTAGTATACCAGGTGCAGCGTTACTTTAGAAGAAAAAAAGAAGACAAGAGAAAAGAAGATGTGCCGGATCAAAGACCTTGATCTTTCAGTGTCCGTTATTGTCGGGGTCTTCCGGATCTCCTCTGAAAAGGTATAAAGATAAGAAATTACTTTCAATTGAACCTCTTTGAATTATACAAAAGGCGACAAAGCTCTTCTTACTCTTTTCTGTAAGGGTATCAAGAATGTCTTAGCAAGCCTTAACACACTCACCTCATTGGATGAGTCCACCATTGGATGATGAGGCTACTATCTTGCCATACAACCGTTTTATGTCAATCCGACTTCCTCCATCCTGTTAAAGCCACATATTTACCACTCTTAGGATCTGCCTTGAAGATTTTTGCCGAATCTCCCCCCTTGTGATTTGTAGAACTGAAACTCATTTTACTGGTGAGCCCACCATTGTCATAATTATTTATGGCTTCAATCGTAGTGATAAATGTATCCTCATCAATGTTTCTGCCTGCATCGTGCAGTACTTTTACAAGCAAAGCAGCCACAGCCCATCCACCCGTGTACACAGTACCACGGCATGGTTTTTCAGTTCCGGGGGAATATTTCAATGTGATCTTCCTCATTTGAGCAACTCCAGAACCTTCACCATACCATGGCGAGATTGCATGCACTGAATAAGCTTGATTTGCAGCTTCCCCTGCCCTATTGAGTTCCTCTCCAAGCATGGCTCCGTAACTGTTGAATACCGGCACCTTCAGCCCGAACTTTCTCAGCTCTCTTAAAAGTGCTATTGTTGTAGGCGGAATCGTTCCTATATTCAGTATGCAATTCACCTTGTTTCTTCTCAGAGTCATCACCTGGGAAGTTGCTTCAAGGGCACTGGGCATCAAGATCTCTTTTGTTACAGGTTCAAGGTCATATTTTTTCAACCGCGGGAGTGCCGCTCTCAGATCGGTCTTGCCTGTTTCAGTATCAGGATAGACAAGCCCGATCCTTGGTTCTTTCAATCCATAGTCTTTCACCATATAGTCCACAAGGGTTCGTATCTGACCTGTATACGTATCCGTGCAGATGAATAGATACTTTTTCAACGGTTTTACTGCAACTTCAACAGAAGGTGCAACTATGGTGGGTAGCTTTTCCTTTAGAATCTTTTGCCAGATCACATTGACCAGGCTCGCAGAGCTGGGACCTATCAGGGCATATATTTTATCTTTATAAACCAACTTCTTCAAAGCGGCGATTGCAGCAGGTATTGAATACCGGTCATCCTCTATAATTACCTTTATCCTCCTTCCATGAATACCACCGGTTTCATTCACATGTCTTATATAATTCTTTATGGCTATGGTAAGGGGGACAACCGTAGAGGCTGCAGGTCCCGTCTGATCCATACTGACACCTATCTTAATGGCGTCATCCGTCACTCCCCTTACCTCTTTTGATTGACTTGTAGGAACATAGATAAAAAAAACGCTGACAATGAATGGAAGGATGTAAAAAAATCGGTTTTTCAACTTCATAATCGACCTCCAGTTTTAATTCAC
>JAXHSZ010000013.1:0-5636 GCA_034190725.1 Thermodesulfobacteriota bacterium | reverse complement strand
CAACATTGCCCACTCCTCCGGGGTGAGGGCACGCAGGAGAACCAGCGAGGCCAGGTAGACGGCGGGACCGGCCAGGAGCGCCAGCGGGCGGCTCCGGCCTGGGTGTGGGATAGGCCCAGTTCATGAATAATTAAGGTAAGCACAGGGGGGATGGACTGAAACACGAAGGTGAAAGCGAGCATGGATATATAGGTCAGAGCAAGTGCATTCCATCGGTAACTTTCTTTCATAAAGCCGTTTAACTAATCTCCTCAATTATTCGTTGCGTGCAGTATCTACTTCTCTCGTATTAACTGCATAACAACAGGGTTTTCCGGATCAGGGCAGGCAACATGAGCAGTATTCTTATTCTCTTCCCAGGGCATGCTCCCTCCCATCAGAAGAGCCGTAATAAAAGGATATGCAGTATAGAATGCAGAGGGACACATCCCGGACGGGGTCGGACCGCTTACATCAAACTCTTGTCCGACTTTCATTCCATAGGCGCAAGTACCTTTTTGGGAGGTTATTTTCAAGGTGATTTTGGGATATTCATACTTTTCCGCCATCTCTTTTTACCTCCATAATTATTCACAGGCATTATCACTGATTTCTTATGTGGCAAAATTCTGTCACATCGAAGGCTCCGATCCTGGTTTCAGGTGGAAGGAATGGAAATACAGGAAATGCACTCTTCACTCATGAATGATAGTTTTTTAGACCTTAAGGTCATCTCCATACACAGAAAGCTGAGTCGCTACAGTGTTCTTCCTCGAATCTGAAACCTGAAATCAGACACCTGAAACTGATAAACATCATTCCACTTCCCATCGCATCCACCCACCAATGCACAGTTCTCCGGAGCAAAAGTGTTCGACAACGGAGTCTCTGTTTTCTTCTTTCACCTTTTCAATGATCTCAGCCACACTATTATACGGGCAGTCTTGATAATATTCCAGGAGCTTTCCATCTTTGTATACAGAAATATCTATGCTTTTATTGAAACTGATGTCCTGTTCTATAGTTATTTTGTTGTTCAAGGGTCTTCTCCTGTTTAGAAGTATTTCCTTCTATGTAATATTATGATTCTCAGGGGGCATCATCTATGGTCTCAAGTTTCTCCCAAGGTATCATATCTCTGAAGAATCTGCAAAGGATCATTGTATCACTCTTTATTGATTGAGATCTTAGAAAGTTTTGGGCGTGCCTTGGGTATCCCAACCCCTCAATCGATAGTAATCATTCAAAAGTTTGGTGAAGTCTTTCCTTGAAACGACTTTATTTTGTCTTCCAAGGCCCTCATCAAAGAATCTCTGAGGCAGTGTATCGTCATCCCTGCTTGTTCCTTCTCTCATATTAAACTCTCTCACAATGTTCGATATGTTTGAAGAAATTCCTTTCAGGTCCGACTCATTGAGATTCAGCCCTGTAGTTCCTCTAACAATGGTCTCAAGTTTCTCCCAAGATATCATATCTTTGAAGAATCTGCAAAGGATCATTGTATCAAAAATGGTTAACCTGTCCTCGTAATCCAGAAAAAGACTTGCTTTGCCTTCTGTCTGTTCAGGATCTATGATACCGGCCAATTCGGGTTTGTAAAAAGTGGTTCTCAGGTGACATGCTCCTCTGTCTGAAGTTGCATAGGCCAATGCCATCCCTTGCAGCACTCTTGGATCATATCCTGCCGGTTCCATCCCTTTCACATGAATGGCCATCTTTTCAAGGCCCCACTCTCTACTTGCATGGATAATCCCATCAGCTAAAACAGCTCCAAGGCCTTCTCTATGGGCAATCTTTTTCAGAAGCTCTGCTATGGAGTCCACATCTCCATATTTCAATCTTTCATTTATCGCTTTCAACTTAACCGCTTCGATGGTAAAGGCGATAAGATTACCGGCTGTTATGGTGTCCATACCGAGTCTGTTACATAAGCTATTGAGGTATATTATTTCCTCAATATCCTCTACCATACAAAGCCCACCAAAAGCATATATGGTTTCGTATTCAGGGCCTTCAAGGCGAAGTCCTTTATGCCTCCCTTTCGTTACTTCACTCAGTTTGGAACAGGCAATAAAGCATTTGGGACAGCTCCTCGATTTTACCTTACAGCGGGAAAGCAAGCTTTCGGCGCTTATCTTTTTCCATTTCTTAAAGTAGCCTTCTCTCCAGTATCTTGTGGGAAATCCTCCCACAGAATTCATGAGAGAGACCATCATGGGAGTCCCGAATTTTCTGTATGCCGCTACTCCAGGATCACTTTTCCCCTTTTGGATCATCTCTTTCCAATGAGTATTCAACAGATCAAGATTCGCTACTTTCTTCCTCCCATTCCCGTGAAAGACAACGGCCTTGAGTTTTTTAGACCCCATTACAGCACCGATCCCTGTCCTTCCCGCACAATGCCAGAAGTCATTTGATAAGAGAGCAAACTTAACGCGGTTTTCACCGGCCGGGCCTATCGTTGTGATGCCGACTTTTTTCGGAAAATATTTTTCTTTCAGAATATTTTCCGTTTCATACGTATCCTTGCCCCAAATCTCATTGGCGTTATGATATTTTACATCGGTATCGGAAATCTCAACATAAATCGGTTTTTTTGAGACACCATGCAGAACAATAGCATCATAGCCCGTCCTGGTCAGATACTCTGCTGCTGTCCCACCGGAGTACGATTCAGAATAGATTCCAGTCAGAGGTGATTTTGTAAAGACCCCATACCTGCTGGATCCATGAACTCGCGAACCAGTCGCACATCCTGTAACAAATATCAAATGATTTTCATGCGACAATGGATCTGTCTTTGCTTTGTTGTTGTGAAAGAGAAGGTAGCTACCGAGACCTTTGCCTCCAAGATACTTCATAAAGATTTCATCGGGTATGTCTGCCTTTTTATGGGTCCTGTCAGTGAGATCCACATATAAAACTCTGTTGAAGAAACCATCCATTTGTAAGAAGCCCTCCTAAAGGCCAAATATTGGTTTCAGGTGTCAGTGTTCAGGTTTCAGATTTTTTAACCTGCGTGGTGAGCCAAGTTCACCGCTTGCCGTAACCCTACTTGAACGTACAGGCCCGATCTTTTTCTCGATCCTGACACCCGACACCCGGAACCTGGAGTAATATATAATGTAAAACTCCCGCATTACCGAAATCAATGGAATGGGGGAGAAGTAAATCATTATAGCTCTCCCCTAAGGTTTCGGATGGAGATGGGGCGGCAGTTGCTCTAAATCAACATCTTCAATGGTATAATCGGGCTTTCGATCCCTTGTGGCGTCGCGGAAACCATCCTTCAACCCTCTGTAAAAACTCATGGAGACCTCACCTTTTTTCTTGAGAATTTCCCGTTTTTCAGCTGCATATTTACCGTGGGTAATGGAAGGGTCGGATCCCTTTACTGAAGGCTGCTCCATAAAGCCTATGACATAACCTGCTTTATATGATTTGTTTTTAAAAGCCAGGGCTGAATCAGACCATAAAAGTTGCCCGCATGTAAAAAGGGCCAATAAGACTACTGCTAACTTTCTAGATATAAACATGATAACCTCCGTTCATTGGTTTGATATAGATTTTGACAGCCTTCATATGACAGTTTACAATAATTATGAATTCCGCAAGCAACAATTTCATGGTCAATCTGAATCGCCCCTAATATGTATTTAAGTTTCGGTTTCAGTGTTGAGATTTCAGATTTTTTCTGACATCTGAAACCTGGAGTACTATACTGGTTTTTTTCCTATTATCAATGATGTGCCTACGCTTGTATCCTTCCTTTCAATATCACGCAATCCTGCCTTATCCATCCAGGTTCGAACCTCAGACTCAGTATACGTATCGCCTTCTAATGTTCCCACCAACATATTGAGAGAGAACATGGCTCCGAAGGAAGGGCTGGTCCGATCCTCATCCATGATAAAGTCCTGTACAACCACCTGACCTCCTGGATTCAAAGCTTGAGATGCTTTTGAAATCAAAAATAGATTTTTGTCATATGAATTGATATGGATAATTGCGGAGAGAAAGACCATATCAAAACCACTCCCAAATGCATCTTTATTGTAGTCTCCCGCTGCTGTTTCAACTTTATGGGAGAGCCCTCCCTCTTTAATATATTTTCTTGTAAGGGGGATCACATTGACAAGATCAAAGACTGTGGCTCTTGCATTTTCATTTGTCTCCACAAAGGCCATGGAATATGCCCCTGATCCTCCACCCACATCCAATATCCTGAAAACTCCTGAAAGATCAAGTAAAGAGGCCACATGAGGTGCATGCCTGGAAGCGCGTTCATGCATTGCAGAAATAAAAGCAGACAACCAGCTCTCATCTTTTTCCTTGATATGCCCTGAAAAAACTGATTTACCCTTTTTTACAGCCTGAGTGAGTGTGCTCCATGTGTCCCAGAGATGAACCATATGCATAAGTCCACCCATATAATTGGGTCCACTCTTCACTAAAAAACGAGAGGTTATTGGTGTGTTGGAAAAATGATCATCTTTCTTTTCCATCAGACCCATTGAGCACAATGCATTCAATAGCCTGTCTGTAGCTCTGATGTCCGTCCCCATTGAAGTTGCGACTTCTTCTGAAGATTTATTACCCTGGCCGAGAATCGTGAAGATTTCCAGCTGGAAGGCCGTCAGCAATATTCTACTTCTTTGAAAACAAATGGCCAACTCCATTATTTGATCCGGAGAAACAATGCCCTGTTCTTGCCCTTTCATTTCATTCATCAATTAATCCTCCGTATTCAGATTTACCTTGAATCGTTCCTTTGTCATTTCTATGGTTTTTATAAGATCAGGCAGTGCGGAAACATATGGCTTTCTTCGAGCCATAAACTCCACGGCTTGTCCAAAACCGTATCCTAATTCACAACAAAGACATCCCATAACAATGGATGGAGAACGGCCTATGCCCGCATTGCAGAAAACCATTATTTTGTGGTTGATAATATGATTCTTAATCCATTCAAGAGCTTCCTATATCTGCTCAGGAGGGATAGGCTGCATGTTTAATAATGGCACCGTATAATACAGGAGATCTTTTCTCTCAAGATCTCTCTCTGTAGCGACATTTAAAAGAGCTGATATTTCAGGAGGTGTATTCAGTGTTGATTCATAATTTCCAATAGCGAGATTCTATAAGATGAATCTGACTTCTTTACTCATTTTGCAGCCCAAAAACATCGAACTGTGCGGTGAGTCACGTTAGATGCAGATCTCCAGAATAATCCCGTATTCTTTGAGATATTACATAGATTCCTACTAACTGTTTGTAATTATAGATTGTTTCAGTGCTTTGGAGTGATTTTTACTAATTATGAAATATTCATTATCGCACTGTTTCTGAAATTGTGTTATAAGATAGATAAGTATCCGTATGGAGACTTTTAGTTAGTGCCCATCCATAAATGGTTTTTTTGCCCAATATCTGCGTTATGCTCAAAAAATAATCCTCGGAATATCAAACATATGCCTGTGGTTATTTTTTTCGCATGCCTTGGTCTTGAACAAAAATCCTCATTTCTGGGTGGACAATAGTTATTTCTCATACTCAATCAAATTTGATATCTGAAAACTGAAACGTCTCTGTTCTTATATTACCTGAAAACAGTATTAGTTCAAGACAAAAAAACAGTGATCACACATATGGAAGAT
>JAXHSZ010000129.1:0-9949 GCA_034190725.1 Thermodesulfobacteriota bacterium | reverse complement strand
TGTCAAGATTCAACACACAATAGCAACGGTCAGTATGTATGTCAGCCTCCCCCATAATTTTAAAGGGACCCATATGAGTCGATTTATAGAAATCCTCAATGAGTATAGGGGGAGTATAAATCTGAAAAGCCTTTTTACTATCATCGACGAAATGAAGGAAAAACTCAATGCAGAGTCTGCGCACCTGGAGATCGAGTTCCCCTATTTTATGGAAAAGGAAGCACCTGTTTCAAAGTCAAAGAGTTTGATGGAATACACCTGCAGGTTCTGTGCCTCCCACAATGTTGAGAAGGATCTCTACATAGAAGTAAATGTACCCGTTACTACCCTTTGCCCCTGTTCTAAAGAAATAAGCGAGTCTGGTGCTCACAACCAACGGGGAAGGGTAACTGTTCAATTGCGTTTTGAAAAATTCCTTTGGATTGAAGATATCATACGATATGTTGAAGAATCGGCAAGCAGTGAAGTCTATTCTCTTCTCAAGAGGTCTGATGAGAAATTTCTTACTGAAAAAGCGTATATAAATCCAATGTTTGTTGAGGATGTGGTCAGAAGTGTGGCCTCCAAACTCGATGCCGACCAAAATATTACATGGTTCAGTGTAGAGGCAGAGAACTTTGAGAGTATTCACAATCACAATGCCTATGCTTTTGTAGAGAAGAAAGTATAATTGGAGGATAAAGCAATGTTGCCAAAGGGTCTCCTTGAGAAACTGATTGTAAAAAATAATTCCAAGATCGTCTATCTCATCATGGATGGAATAGGTGGCCTGCCAATGGAAGGAAAAGGAGGGACAGAACTTGAGGTCGCCCGTACACCCAACCTTGACAGACTGGCAAAGGATTCCGTTTGTGGTTTGTTAGATCCGATATCCCCGGGCATTACACCCGGGAGCGGTCCTGCCCATTTCGCCATCTTTGGCTATGATCCATTGGAAAGCAATATTGGAAGAGGTATTTTGGAGGCTTCCGGAATTGATTTCCCGTTGACACCGAAGGATGTGGTGGCGCGAATAAACTACGCCACTATTGACAATGAAGGAAAGATTATCGACCGAAGGGCCGGGCGAATATCATCCTCTGAGAACCAGAGAATCTGTGCAAAATTGAGGGACAATATCAATCTCGGTTCTGATGTAGAAGTGTTTGTTGAACCGGTTAAAGAACATAGGGCAGTCTTGGCATTCAGAGGTGACAGGCTTGAGGGTGATATTGAGGATACTGATCCCCAGAATGTCGGGTTGTTCCCCCTGGAACCCAGGGCATGCAATCCTGAATCTGAGGCAACGGCTCAATTATTCAGTCATTTTCTTTCTCAAGCAAAATCAATCCTTGCCGATGAAAAAAAGGCCAACATGGTCCTTCTCAGGGGGATTGCCAAGCACAGAGCTTACCCCTCCATGGAAACCAGATTTGGACTCCGTTCTTTGGCCATTGCTTCCTATCCCATGTACAAAGGGATAGCCCGATTGTTGGGGATGACTATTTTACCTTCTCTGGAAAGCATAAAGGATGAGTTTCAAGGGCTGAAAGAACACTACACAGATTATGATTTCTTTTTTATGCATATCAAACAAACCGATTCCCGGGGAGAGGACAGCGATTTTGATGCAAAAGTAAAAGTGATTGAGGAGGTTGATGACTTTTTACCTCAAATAGAGGAACTCAATCCTGAGGTACTCGTTGTCACCGGGGATCATTCTACCCCCGCTAAAATGGGAAGTCATAGCTGGCATCCCCTACCGGTTCTTTTGAAATCTCAATTCTGTCGAGTCGATCAGGTTACAAAATTCGATGAGAAAAGCTGCATTCATGGAGGTCTGGGGCGACATCCCAGTGTTGATTTGATGACTATGGTGCTGGCAAATGCGGGTCGTCTTATTAAGTTTGGAGCATAACACGAGTTTTTGTTTCACAACCTTCGGGAGAGAACAAGTATTTAATGCTGTAACGAGTAGGATATATTCTATCAGCAAGGACAACCTGTTTGGCCAATTGATTTTTCGTATTAATAACCAAGGGCCCTTGAAGATTGAGTGTTATATCTTTCAAATCCTTCTGAAAAGTTACTATAACCATGACCAGCAATTCCTCCGGAGTGAAGGGTTGCAAGATAGTAATCTCCTTTTCATATATATGAAGAGGGTAATCCACCTCTTGCACAAAGAGCAATGGGTTTACAATGATAAAAGACAACTCAACCTCATCAACGGATTGAAACCATTTAAATGGAGAATCCTTGCCATGGTCTAAAATAACATACCGTTTACTTCCGGGGAAACCCAGTATACCCTCTGGCACACTGATTATCTTTTCACCTCTGATCTCAATATCACCCAGTCTCGTCCCTTCCAAGATCAACGATTCTCTCCCTCTTTTATCTCGCTGCTTGAGTGCTACAGGTTTTCAAACATTAATGATACAGCAGTGAAATTATTGTTTAATTAATGTATGACTAAAAATGTAAAAAACCTGAAATTATAAGGTGTAACGCTGTATAATAGAAAAGAAGATTTTAAGCTGTCAGCTATCAGCCCTTCAAATAAGAATATCCATTATCTTACGCTGAATTTGATGGCTTGCCACTCATTACTTCTTATTCTTTCTCCATAGGTTCAATATTTCATTGAGATCTATTGATGTTCCTATTGCTGCAAGCCTATTCTCTTCCTGAATCCTCTTATAGATCTCCTCTCGATGAATCACCGTCTCAGCAGGAGCCTCGATACCTAATCTGACTTGCTTGCCCTTCACATCAACCACAGTGACTTTAATATTGCTGCCTATGGTGACGGTTTCTCCCAACTTCCTTGTCAAGACTAACATCTTTCACCCTCCCTGGTGATGGGAAATCCTCTGTAAATACCCAGGAATCTCTATGTCATGGTTCTTTTACTGGTTCACAATCACTTGACTTTTACCTATCAACACATATTCATCCTTGTATTGTATTTCTCTTTGTCTCATCTTCATCCGCAGTCTTACATTTTCGAATCGAATGAATATGACCACAATCTGGGCACCTTCATGTACCAGTTGATTCCTTGCAGATCCTAACCGAGAAAATTAACTATGCTCATCTGCATAATCTCTGCGGATGACATAAGAGAGGCTTCATATATGGTCTGCTGACTTGCTAAATCCATGGCGGCCTGCACAATATCGACATCCTCCGTTTCGGAGAGCATCTCTTGTAAATTCAGTTTGAGATTTGCAAATATATTCTCTGTGGTCTCCAACTGATTGATTCTGGACCCAACCTCTGCGGTTTTAGTACTAATATGATCAATACTGCTGGAAAGACCATCGAGTTGATTTTGGATTCCATCAGCATCATTGCTCTCAAGGGCTGTCTTCAGATCATTCAATACATCGAAGATGTTCGTGGTTTCAAAGACATCATCCCCTGTCAGGTTAATCTGTACAGTGCTGTTTGAGCCAGTGGCAAGACTGATCGCTCCGGCATCACCATTGTATGTTCCGTCAGAAGCAAAAGTGGCAGTTTGGGTCTTGTGTCCCGAGAAGATATAGCTGTCTCCAAGTTTCTGATTGGCCAATGCAAGCATCTGATCGTATATGTTGCTTACCTCTTCAGCAGCAATTGCCCTGGTATCTGCATTCGCTGAGGCTGAAGCTTCCTCGACCGCTAATGCCTGAGCATCAGTAAGGATATAATATATCTCCGTCAGCACGGATTCTGTCTGAGTAAGCCATGATGTACCTTGTCCTATGTTTCTCTCATATTGATCAATAGAGGAGAGATCTGTCCGATAATTGAGTACCTTACCCATCCCAATGGGATCGTCCGATGGTTTATTGATTCGTTTGCCTGAACTCACAGCTTCTTGAAGTTCCAAAAGGCGCTCAGTGCTGTTGAGAAGATTATTGAGTGTGGTATCCACAATCATTTTATTCGTAACACGCATAATAATCACCTCTCATCACTTCTTCTCCGGGTTTCTATCAAGTAAATTTCACTCATTTTTGGTCAGAATTCTTGATCTCGCATTATAATGTACAATTTACTCTGATAAATCCCTCTTACTTTGTGAAATTATAACATTTTCACAAAAGTCCCTTGTGCTTTGCTTCAGGGTTATTCATAAAAGAAACTTGTTTTTCGGTTTATATTTCTTGCACGTTTTTTAAAAGAGCTACTTCAACGGCAATTAGAAAGTAAGCGTAAAGAACAGTATTGTCACACCATCTCTACAACTTGTCTGAGAATCTCATCAATCGCTGAAACAAGCTGTGTTGCAGCTGTATATGCATTTTGATATTTTATAAGGTTTATCATCTCTTCATCGAGAGAGACTCCGGAAACAGAGGATCTCTGGTTCTCCAACTGTTCCAATATTAATTCTTGGTGGCTGGACATATTTGAAGCATTTTGCGATTCCACTCCCACATCACTCACCAGCGAATTGTAATAGTCATCAAGGGTGGATGTTCCACTATCTAAAAGAAGTGCGTTTTGTAAGTCTGCAATTGCAAGAGCATTTGTATTGTCTCCAGGAGAGTTGCTGCTTGTAGCCGCAGCGATCTTGTTGATATCGTTCTCAACCACCGAGTTTACACTTATTGTAGATGCATCATCCCCTGTAAAGAATGTATTGAGTCCCAAAGCGAGAAGGGTGTCGCTGTCATCATTTTGGAAGGTGAATGTGTATTGGGAGGAATCGTTTGAAGCAATCGTCAGAAATCCATTACTGTCGATCGATGCTGTAATATTTATGCCCGCATTGTTTATCTGATCTCTGATGTCGTCAAGACCATCATAGGCTGGATTGGAAAGATCAACAGTAATAGTAACCGATGTCTCTGTTTCGTTAACACTGTCCCATACATATATCTCAAAAGAACCGTTGGTCGGGGTAAATGGAAGGCCAACACTGTCCAATGGATTCGATGTGTTGTTTACTGCATTGGCAGCCGTAAGAGTACCGTATCCATTGATTCCTGCTCCATCACTGTGAAGTCTATTGACCTCTTCAATAATCTCACTTGCCAATGAGTCCAATCTGCTCTTGTAATCCTCTATGGTGACATCTCTCATCTCCAACCATCCTTCAAGCTTCCCACTGGAGATCTCACTGGTAATATCTATCAAAGCACTGCCACCGCTTGGATCCCATTTTACATCAAGAAGGCCATTGTTATTAATGTTTGCCTCTGCTTCCAAATGCCAACTGGAGGTACCTTCCACAACGGTTTTCCCTTCTGCTATCATAACGGTAAGCATCCCATCTGGATTTTCAAAATAGTTAATATCAATAATTTCCGACAAATCTTTTACCAGATTGGTTCTCTCATCCCGATAGTCATTGGCAGGTAAACCGCCGACCTCCGCGCTAAGAATTTTGTTGTTCAACTCTGCTATTTGATCAACTATGTTGTTTATTTCATTGACAGCACCTCTGATGCTGTCATTAAGGTTCATTTGTATTTGTTCCAGGTTTGAGTATTGATCGTTGAGTGTTGTGGCGAGTGTTGAAGCAACAGAGACCAACGTCATACGTTCGGCTTGACCTGAAGGATTATTGGCTACATCCTGCCAGGAATTCCAAAATTCGTTCATGGAGCTATTCAGCCCGTATTCGGATGATTCATTAAAGACCGCTTCGATCTGTTCAAGGGCTTCCCTCATCGCCTCCCATTTCCCATACTCCTCAGTTTCATTGCCTATTTGTTCCTCCAGGTACTTATTATAAATACCGATTATGCTATTCACTTCGACTCCGCTTCCAACGGGCCCAAAAGCGGATGGCAATGAATTTCCTGCTTCCAATACAGCACTTTGTCTTGAAAATCCAGTGGTGTTGACATTAGCTATATTATGCCCGGTCACCATAAGGGCAGTCTGTTGTGCTGTCATCGCTTTTTTTGCGATATCCAATGTAAGGTTGACACCAACTGACATGGAAATACTCCTTTATGAATTTATACCCTTCCCCTTACAAACTCCGGGGTTCGGTGCTCCAATCGTCCTGTGTGAAGATATGTGGACCCCGTGGATACCAGATTACCTAACAGGGACAACGACCCAGTAACACAGTCCAGGGAGTGATTCATAAGACTTTCATTTGTCTTATTTATGTCTTTTATACTATGAAATAATGACAGAAGATTTGAACGACGACTCTTCACCTCTTTCGAGTAAGGTTCATCTATCCTGTCGCTCAAATATGAGAGAGTGAGTTTGTCGGAAGGGATGTCTAAAAATTCCGCTAATTTTCTCAGCCCGTATTGTCTCGACTCCTCAAGAGCTCTGGCCTGGAGTATCAGGGTTTCTTTTTCTTTATTACATTCATTCAGGTCATCAAGAGACAAGTCCACGAGGGCTCGTTTCTCTTTTTGGAGTAATTGAAGCAGGTCTTGATAAAGATCAGTCTCTTTATCCAGCGATGTCAAAAGATCTTCAAGTAATAAATTCAAATAGCTCACCTTCTTTTTCAAATAAAATTGAAGAAATACCTTTGATCAGAATAGATGGGGATTTAAAGTATATCATCCAGGAGAGACTCTCTTATCATCTTTTCCGCGACCTTCTCTCCGTTCACATTATATGTCCCGTCTTCAATGGAGCGCTTGAGTTGATTCACCTTCTCCGTTCGAATGTCGGGAACAGTATTGATTATATTCTTTATCCTCTGGATGTCTTTTGCCCTAGCAGAAAGCTGAACTTTCTCTTCCCCCGTTTGGACACCATTCAAAGGTTTTTGTTGATCCCCCTGTTCACCTACTTTTTTGCCTGAGTTAACCTTCTGGATATAGGCTTCCAGGCTTACAATATGGTTCTTCTCAGGAATCTTCATTCTTCAATCTCCTTTTCCGTCGGCAAGCTATTTACCTATCATATTGTTCTATCGGCATAAGCCACGCACAACTTTAGCCTTTTGAATATATCGATCATACAATATTGGTTTTGTATAATCAACACTCACGGTCAAAAAGTTCAGAAAAGGAGATGTTGATGTTATAGTCTCCATATGGAAAAGTATCGTCACATCAATGGAGTATTATTCATAATGTGAATGAAGAATTATCCCTCCTCTCAATTGTGCAATGATCCTGTATATTATTGTCTGACTCATCTGATTCATCCGTTCTTTTACTCAACTGTGAAAAAAGAAGAGAAGACAAACCGAGTCCACCACGGTCAGCCATTTTTGCTGCTATCTCTTGATCAAACATCGAAGTATAAACATCCTGGGCCATCCCACTGTCCAAAAGACCTGATTTTGGTATAGTATCCCTCATGGTCTTCAGCATAAAATAGATGAGAAGAGATTCGAACTCGGCACACACTTCTTGAATGTCCGTGGAATCTGCCGCCTCTAAACTTTCCTTTGCTTTTGCTTCAAGATTTTCCAATCTATGGAGTCCGTTGCTGATATTCATAGTTTGCAGGGGAATATTCTTGAGAGGAACCATCCTTCTTTTACCTTTCCATATTCATTGTAATAACTAAACAATCTCCATATACCACAACATTCTCAAATAATCTTCAGAACTGCTTGAAGCGCTCCAGCTGCCTTTGCAGCCTGGAATATTGCGATTAAATCCCTCGGAGAAACACCTATGGCATTGAGGGCTCTCACTACTTCTCCAATGGTTACACCTGAAGGAATCATTACAAGCTTTGCTTTCTCCTCTGTTACACTCACATCTGATTCAGGGACAATGGCTGTCTCACCACCTGAAAAGGGTAAAGGTTGAGAAACGTGTTGACTTTCTTTTATCTCGATACTCAGATTTCCATGGGAGACGGCGATCGACGAAATTCGTACATTCTCTCCCATTACAACCGTGCCGGTACGTTCATCAACAACTACTTTTGCGAGGATATCAGGGACGATCTCCAGTCTTTCTATTGAAGCCATCAATTCCACAACCCTTCCTTTGAACCTCTCCGGGATTTTTACACTCACCGTTCTGGCGTCTAAAGAATCGGTCAGATCCTCACCTAATGTAGTATTGATTGCTGAGGCCAGGCGGGATACGGTGGTGAAGTCCGGATTATGAAGAGTTATCATGAGGTTGCTCTTCTGGTTGAAATGAGATGGAACCTCTCTTTCAACCAATGCCCCATCTATGGCACGTCCAACCGTAGGATGATTCTTTTGAACACCTCCGCCTGCGGCTCCTTCTGCAGAGAATCCCCCAACAGAAATAGGTCCTTGAGCCACTGCATAAATCTTTCCGTCAGACGCTCTCAGAGGAGTTAAAAGAAGGGTGCCTCCCTGGAGGCTTGTGGCATCTCCCAAAGAAGAGACCAAGACATCAATCCTGCTGCCTGCCTTTGTAAATGAAGGCAGATTTGTGGTAACCACTACTGCTGCAACGTTCTTGACTTTCACATCCGAGGAACTGACAGCCACTCCCATCCTTTCCAACATATTCACCAGGCTTTGAATAGTAAATTTTGTACTTCCTTTGTCACCGGTACCATCTAAACCTACAACCAGACCATAACCGATCAGTTGATTGGATCGCACTCCTTCAATGTCTGCAATATCCTTGACCCTCACAGACCACGCCGGACTCGCCTGACAGATCATTACAACGAGAACGATTGACAATACGTAAAACCGAGAATAACATTTTTTCATGTCTCTATCCTTCTATCGAAACAGTCATTTATATCAGTAATGATTTTGTAATAGAACAAATAAGTCTTGATACTGTACCTCTGACTTTTTCACACCCTCTTACAACTATTAGAGGCCAAATACGACTGACGTATATATGACTCTTAAAACGGCCATATCCAGTCGAGTAATCTCGATAACCATCCAGGCGTTTGTTTGTCATTGAGCACACCCTTGCCAGTATATTCGATTCGTGCATCCCCTATATATGTCGACAAAACAGTATTATCAGCGGATATATCCCTGGGTCGCACAATACCGGAAATTGTTATTATCTGCTCATCATCATTAATGGTTACTTCCTTCCTGCCTTTTATAACAAGATTCCCATTGGGCAAGACCTTGATAACCCTGGCGGTAATACTGGCTGTAAGATTTCCCTTTCTTGCTGTCTTGCCCGTACCTTCGAATGTATTACTTTTGGAAGCTCCAATACTCGGGTTAAAGGCATTCTGGCGTCCCCAAAAGTTGGGCATCCCATAATCAGAGGGTGCGCCTAAAAAACTTGTTATGCCTGCCGAAACGCTTGACTCACTTCCAACAGCGGTATCTGCTTCTCCGGATGCACTGGAAACCTCAACAATACTGATTGTAATGGTATCATTTACCCTTCTTGCCTTATAGTCCATGAATAGAATGCTATGACCGCTCTCCTCCGTCCAAAGAGATGCTTCGTATTTCTTACGATCCTCACTCGGACTGTGATCATAATTATACTCTTCAACAATTGATTGTGTTTGTTTGGCACTGCCTGCACATGAGATGATTGTAGCAAACAAGACAATCAAAAACAGACTACAAATTGATCTGGATGTGCATTTTGTAAGCAATTTGTCCTCCTAAAATTCGACCTTTACTGTGCTTGAATCCACCACTTTGCCATATATTTCCTTCTTTGAGGATACATTTAAAACTCTGATCGTCTCCCCTTGAATTGCACTTTCCCTTACTTCACCAAGGGTTGTGATCTTTAAAGCATTAGTTTCGGCAATAAGGGTCACAAGGTCGCCACGCCTTACCACAGGGGGCAGATCCAGCATGTCTGTCGTAATTACGGAATTGGCATCAACCACCCTCTTTGTCCGTTTTCCTATTACATCCTCCAATTGAGCAATTGTATTTCGTGGAAGGCGGGCCAGATTTCTCGTTTCCAGACGAACGTCCTCTTTGGACATGATTGTGGATTTCCCGAGATGTTTTGGAGAGATGACAACATCGCCAAAAACATCTACCTCTACAGTCACCCACGTTTTCTTTTCAAATGTGTTATTCACTTTGAAGACAATTGGAATTGATCCT